>JBDSEE010000050.1:0-7777 GCA_039920245.1 Ferruginibacter sp. | reverse complement strand
ATCATTGGTGGCGGCATGGCTTACACATTTAAAAAAGCATTAGGCGGTAATATTGGAAAATCGCTTTGCGAAGATGACAGGCTGGATACTGCCAAAGAAATTTTAGCCAAAGCAAAACAAAAGGGTGTAAATATTTTATTACCTGATGATTCTGTAGTTGCAGATGCATTTGATGACAATGCAACTACCACTATTACAGAAAGCAGTAATGTGCCCGAAGGCTGGATGGGCCTGGATATTGGCCCGGTTGCCATTAAGCATTTTTCAAATGTAATTGCCGGCAGCCTTACCGTTCTTTGGAATGGCCCCATGGGTGTTTTTGAAATGGAAAAATTTCAACATGGTACAAAAGCTATTGCAGAAGCAGTGGCAGCAGTAACAGCCAATGGTGCTTTTACATTAGTAGGTGGCGGCGATAGTGTGGCTGCTGTAAATAAATTTAACCTTGCTGACAAAGAAAGTTATATAAGTACCGGCGGAGGTGCTATGCTGGAATACTTTGAAGGAAAAGAATTGCCAGGCATAGCTGCGATAAATAAATAACTAACTCATTAATTCTACTTAATTTTATTCCCTTAACTCTTAAAAATTAATAATTATGAATCGTTCAGGAATTTTAGTCATACTAGGAATATTACTTGTACTAGTTTTCTTTGGTTGCAATTCTTACAATGGATTAGTAACAGCAGACCAGAATGTAAAAAAAGTATGGAGTAATGTAGAAACAAACTACCAGCGCCGTACAGACTTGTATAGCAGCGTAATTAAAACCATTGAAGGTTCTGCCAATTTTGAAAAAGGAACTTTGAAAGAAGTTATTGAAGCAAGATCAAAAGCAACATCAATTAAGGTAGATATCAACGATCCTGCATCCCTGGCCGCATACCAGCAGGCACAGGCTGGCCTGCAAAGTTCATTCAGTAAGTTGCTGGCAGTTGTAGAAGCATATCCTGATCTTAAAACTACATCTGCTTTCCGTGATTTTCAAACACAGATAGAAGGAACAGAGAACAGGATAAATATTGCACGCCAGGATTATAATAAGGCAGTAGAAGACTATAACCTAAAAGTAAAACGCTTCCCAAATAATATATTCGCAGGCATTTTTGGATATAAAGAAAAGCCTTTCTACAAATCAGATGCAGGTAGTGAAAAAGCTCCTGACGTTAAATTTGATATCAAGTAATTATGTTAGGCATCTTCAAGTCAAAGGCAAAGCCTTTCTTCGATATAAGGGAAAATGACCTTATCGTAAAAGCTATACAGCACTGCGAACAAAATACCAGCGGTGAAATAAGGGTTTATATAGAAGCGAAGAATCCATTGGTCAGCCCAATGGAAAGGGCCATGGTGATTTTCACCGGTTTGAAAATGCATTTGACAGAAGAAAGAAATGGAGTGCTCCTCTATATTGCTCATAAGCACAAAGAAGTTGCGCTAATAGCTGATGAAGGAATATATAAGAAAGTGGGTCAGCAGTTTTGGGATGACGAAGTAAAAAAGATGCTGGAAAAATTTAAGAATGAACAACTGGCAGACGGGATACAACATTGCGTACTTGAAGTGGGCCAGGTTTTAAAACAAACCTTTCCTTATAAATCGGGGATAGATAAAAATGAGTTGCCCGATGAAATTGTTTTTGGCAAACTTTAAGGTTTTAATATTTAGGGAATAATTCATGCAAAAAATTTCAATTTTATTTCTTTTCATTTTGCTTTCCGGGCTTTGCTTTGGTCAGCAGCCTGCAGATGTACGTGATCTTTTAAAACCACGAACAGGCACCCAGGTTTTGGTAAATGATTTTGCAGGGATTCTTACAGCAGATCAAAAAGCTGCACTCGAGAATAAATTGGTTGCCTTTGACGACAGCACATCTACGCAGGTGGCTGTTGTTATTATTAACGATCTGCAGGGTTTTGATGTGGCAGATTATGCTGTGCAGTTAGGAAGGGCCTGGGGCATAGGGGGCAAAGAGTTTAGCAATGGCGTGCTCTTACTCATTTCAGTTAATGATCATAAACTAAATATTGCAACTGGCTATGGAGTAGAGGGAGCCTTACCGGACATCACAGCAAAGCATATAATTGACGAAGAGATTGTGCCTAATTTTAAGGGCCAAGATTATTACAGGGGGATAGACCAGGGCACTGACGCAATTATCAAAGCGGTAAAGGGGGAATATAATATAGCAAAGAAAAAGACGGGAAAAACTGGTACGCCATTACCATTTATAATTATCGTAATTGTATTATTTCTTTTATTCCGTGGACGTGGAGGAGGTAGTGGAGGAGGAACGTTCATGAGCAGGCGTGGAACCAGGGGGCTAGCAGAAACCATTTTCTGGGGAAGTTTGCTTGGCGGTGGAAGAGGAAGCGGTGGAGGCTTTGGCGGTGGCGGTTTTGGTGGCGGAAGTTCAGGCGGTGGTGGAGGCTTCGGCGGATTTGGTGGAGGAAGTTTTGGCGGCGGAGGTGCAAGCGGTGGTTGGTAATATTTTATTAAGTAGTTGAAAATAAAAAAGCGGCGCAATTATTAGCGCCGCTTTGTTTTATTAAACACTCTTTTATTTAAATGAAGCATTTATGTAATCTTCTATTTCTTTTCCTTTAGCTTTTGATATTTTGTCTAAGGCTGTTTTAAAACCCGGATCTACCTGTGGGCGAAAAGAAGCAGGAATCTGGTTCCTGAATTCCAAGATGTAATCAATTCCTTTTTTAATGTTTGCGATATTATCTAACCCGGAAAGATATTCTGCGAATTTAGATGAGGATGAAACCTTCTGGAAACTTGGCGCAGATTTATGGTAGCTATCTGAAATAAATTCAAAATCACCGGCGCTACCAGTGTTGATAAGGATATTATTCACTTCAGTTCCAAGGCTTCCTTTGGCATCATTGGCATATTTTTTTGCAATGCCATATGCATTTACAGAATCCAGTGCTGCCAAGCCTTTTAATCCGGCGCCAGCAACACTATAAGAAGAGTCATTTACAGCTGCCTGGTAAACGGGTAGGTATTTTCTATCACCATTCTTTGCCAGGTAATTGATCGCTGCTGCTTTTACTTTTTTGTCATAATCTTTTTTGGCAAGGTCTTCAATGGTTGATAACACATTTGGATCTGCTTTGTAAGGTGTGGCGGATATTTTTTGCATCGTGCTTATCCTGATGCCAGCATACTTGTCGTTTAATCCTTTTGCAATTTCAGGCATACTGTTTTTAGCAAAATAATTAATAGCCTCTGTCCTGTCAATGAAATTTTTTGCATGCTGCCATTGAAAAACATAGTTTGCTTCTGATTTGTTATCTTTTTTTTCTGCTAACAATAATTTATCAGCATCAATATTTATTAGGTCCGGCTTTACAGTGTAAGCAAACCAAAGTGTATCGATCTTATTTTCCAGCCAAACATTATGGCGTTGTACAATAGCACCGGTATATACATCTACTGCGATCGGCAATTTAAATATCTTGCCGCTGGTTTGAGTTTGCTCAACTGTTACCATAGCTTTGCCGGGTACATCATAATTATAATTGATGGTAAGTTTTGGATGACCACTACCATAATACCATTGATTCCAGAACCAATGCAGGTCTTTACCAGTTACCTCTTCAAAGGCCAGGCGTAACTGTGCCGGCTCAGCGCTTTTAAATTTATTAGTGGTAAGATAATTATTTAATGATTTAAAGAATGCATCGTCTCCTACGTAATTTCTCAGCATGTTTAAAATACGTCCGCCTTTATTATAACTAACAGCGTCAAATACATCTTCTTTGTTTGAATAGTGATAACGAACCAGGTCCTTATTTTCACTGTTGCTTCCCAGATAACCAGTCATGTCTTCCATATTATGTTCCATTGCTTTGTCTTTGCCGTATTTATATTCAAACCATAAATACTCACTATAGTTGGCAAAGCTTTCATTCAAGGTTATATTGCTCCAGCTTTCAGTAGTTACAAGATCTCCAAACCATTGGTGGAACAATTCATGGGCAATAGTTCCCTCCCATGCATTGCCATCGGCAAGCTGTCTTGCATTCTGGTAGGCACTTTCCTGGTGCAGGGTAGCACTAGTATTTTCCATAGCGCCGCTCACATAATCTCTTCCCACAATTTGTGAATATTTGGCCCACGGGTATTCAACACCTAATTTCTCAGAAAAGAATTTTATCATTTCAGGAGTAAGCCCAAAGATCTTGCGTGCATATGGGGCATATTCTTTTTCTACATAGTAACTTACTTCTTTTCCTTTATAGCTGTCTTTGATAATTTCATAATCGCCCACACCCATGAAAAATAAGTAAGGAGAATGTGGCAGGTCCATCTTCCAGTAATCGGTGCGTGTGCCATCAGCATTTATTTTTTTGCTTACCAACAAACCATTGCTAAGTGTAACATATTTGGCCGGAACTGTCATATAGATCTCGTCCGTCGTCTTCTGGTTTGGCTTATCTATTGTGATCATCCAGGCGCTGTTGGCTTCTGTTTCACCCTGTGTCCATATTTGCGTAGGCTTGTTTTTATCTTCTCCACGTGGGTTTATGAAATACAATCCTTTTGCATCAGAGATAGCTGCGCTGCCTTCGGCTTTTAGTTCATCTGGTTTGGATGTATAGTCAAAATACAAGGTGTATTTTTCAGCACGGGTATATGTTTTATCCAGCTTAATATTTAATTGGCTCCCGTCATATTTAAACCTCAGTGGGGTTTTTAAAGCGCCTTTTACAACTGACACTACTTTTATTTCCATTCCTTTTGCATCGAGCAAAACAGAATCTGTAGGATAAAAATGTGGTTGTAATGTCAACCATTCCTTTCCGTACATAAAGGATTTTGCATAGTCAAAACGCACATCTAGTTTAGTGTGCACAAGGTCATTTACTTTTAAAGCACTTTCCCGGTATATCTTTTTCCAGGATGTGTCTGTTTTTTGTGGCCCTTGTGCATACATAAGTATACAGGGCATTGCAAGCACACATAAGATCAACATTTTTTTCATTATACTTTTTTTTGTAAATGTAATGGGTGTAATGATAAATGATTTACCTTTTTTTTATAAATGGCAAATGATGCACTTTGTTTAGCTTTGTAAGCAAAGATTTTAATTAATGGAATCAGTCATCAGTTCAATTTTTTTAGACAATAAATTTGGGGGCCATTTCCATTAAAAAAATTCAAATAAAAGTAATTCATGAAGACCTTATCATTCCTGCTTGTTTTTTCACTTACCACTTTATTGAGCAAAGCACAACAGAATTATTTTGTGTATTTGCAAACAGATAATAAGCAAACTTTCTATATTAAACTGAATGACCAATTATATAGTTCATCAGCATCAGGATACCTGGTTATACCCAAATTGCAGAATGGTTTATATAATTTGTCGGTGGGATTTCCCAAAGCAGAATGGCCAGAGCAAGTAATTGCATTGAACATTAATAATAAGGATGAAGGTTTTTTGCTAAAGAATTTTAATGAAAAGGTTGGGGCCTTTTCAATATGCAAACGCTGGACGTTATCATGGCCAGGCCAACAAGCGATAATAAAACGGCGAATTCGGTAACTACCAATGACGGTTTTTCCGATGTGCTTGCCGGCGTTGTGAATACACCTGGCTTAAATGTTAAAGTTGTAGAAAAGTCTGTCCCCTCTGTGCAGGACACAGTTGCTGTGGTAAAGACACAGTCCGTGAAGCCGGAAATTGAACAAACGTCAATTAATACGATCAGACAGTTGGGCAAAGCAGTTGACAAAGATGGCAGCACCCTTGTCTACCTTGATAAATCTGGAGCATCTAGTGATACTATCCATATTTTCATTGCAAATGAACCGATACCCGAACCAACTATAGTAAAAGAAACAGTTGTTGAAAAGTCAGCAATTAAGGATACTAGTGCAACCAACGTTGTAGTAACAAATCCTGTCGATACCACAACAAAACAGCCTGCAAAAGAGCCAGGTTTTATGGCTATTGAGTTGCCAAATCCGAATTTATTGGTTGATACAGCTAAGAAGTCTCCGCCAATGGAAGAAGTGAATAAAGAAGAAATTAAAAAGGAAGAAGTTTTATCTATACCCAAACCTGAAACTGTAAATCTCCCGGTTACTATAAGGCCTAAGATATCTATCATTAATTCCGATTGCAAGCAATTGGCTACTGATGAAGACTTTTTAAAACTCAGGAAGAAAATGGCATCTTATGATAAGGATGAAGATATGATTACTGCAGCCCGCAAAAATTTTAAGGCCAAGTGTTTTTCTACAGAGCAAGTGAAGAATTTGAGTGTACTGTTTCTTACAGATGCTGGCAAATATCAGTTCTTCGATGTAGCTTATCCCTTTGTACACGATAGTTCAAGCTTTGCCTCCTTACAAAGTCAGCTTACCGATAGTTATTATCTCAATCGCTTTAAAGCTATGGTTCGCCAATAAGCATATATGCAACGATTTTTTATAGAATTGTTTTATAAAGGAACTCATTACGCAGGCTTCCAGGTGCAAGACAATGCAAATACTATCCAGGCAGAAGTAGAGAAAGCACTCGAGATTTACTTTAAAAACAAATTTTCGCTTACAGGGTCATCTCGTACAGATGCAGGTGTACATGCTTTTCAAAATTATTTTCACATAGATATGGAAGGGCTCCCCAATGACGACATATTGGCGAGGGCGGTTTATCATATCAATGCAATTCTTCCACCTGATATAGTCATTAGGCGCATTTTCCAGGTTGAGGGTGACTTGCATTGCAGATTTAGCGCAGTAAGTAGGACGTATGAATATAAAATCTATCAGCACAAGAATCCCTTTCTTGCAGACACTGCGTATTTTTTCCCATTGAGGCTTGAAATAGATCTGTTACAGCAAGGGGCTTCTATAATATCCAGATATACCGACTTTGAAAGTTTTGCTAAACGCAATAGCCAGGTACATACGTTTAATTGTATGATCCATAAAAGTAAATGGAAGCTTGAGAATGGTTGCTATATATATTCTGTTACTGCAAACCGTTTTTTGAGAGGAATGGTAAAAGGGCTTGTTGGAACCATGCTAAAACTGGGAAGAAAAAAGATAATCTTAGAGCAGTTTAAAGAAATAATAGAAAGTAAAAATTCTGTTGGGGCAGATTTTTCCGTTCCTTCCCATGGCTTATCTCTTATCAATGTTTGCTTTGGCGAGGAGATTTAAATTATTTCCAACTTATTTTAATATATGCTTAATTTGAAACCCTTAGTGATAAGGTGTTTCAAACTAAGCATTCACGCATTTGAAAAAGATTAACAGCGAAACTTCAAATTAATTTTGCTACCAATGTGCGTACCCCTATCTTTGCCGTCCGCTTTTGAAAAAAGGCATCAGTTCTTAAAAAATTTCACCTCCTATTTCACCTTTATTTTTTGATTATTCTTATTTAAAATTAGGATAGTAATCTGAGCTGACTTACCTTTGCACTCCCAAATAAAAAATGGAATTTTTTCAAAGGAAAAAGTAAATAAAAAGTTGAGAAATATTTGGTTGATAAAATAAAGCCCACTACTTTTGCACTCCCAATTAAAAAAGGGAAAAAAGTAAAGCTTAAAAGTTCTTTGAAAGTTTGGAAACAGCAGCAATTAATCAATTGATTAACAAGGTAATGTTAGCGCAAATATTAATTTAGAATTTGACGTTAATTTTTCAATGAGAAATTACAAGTCACGTTCAAACAACTCATTTACAATGGAGAGTTTGATCCTGGCTCAGGATGAACGCTAGCGGCAGGCTTAATACATGCAAGTCGAGG
>JBDSEE010000049.1:0-17915 GCA_039920245.1 Ferruginibacter sp. | reverse complement strand
CCAACCATCCGCATGCTGAAATGATAAGCGGACAGGTACAAGGTAAATTACTTGAAATGTTAAGCATGATGATAAAGCCATTAAAAGTATTGGAAATAGGCACTTTTACAGGCTTTAGTGCGTTATGTTTATTAAAAGGTGTTGTTAAAGGCGGTGTTTTACATACGATCGAATTAAGAAAAGACGATGCAGAAACAGCAGCTTCGTGGTTTGAAAAAGCAGGGAGTCAAAATATAAAATTGCATGTGGGAGATGCCCGGTCCATCATTCCATTGATAAATGAAAGTTGGGACCTGGTATTTATTGATGCGGATAAAGTAAGTTATATTGAATATTACGAGCTAACTTTGCCGGCAATAAAACCCGGCGGCTGGATAATTGCAGACAATGTTCTTTTTCATGGCGAAGTACTTAAGGAAGAAGTAAAGGGTAAAAATGCCAAAGCGATCCAGGCTTTTAATATACACGTGGCTGCTGATAACCGTGTGGAGCAGGTGATGCTCACAGTAAGAGACGGTTTGTTTTTAATCAGGAAATTATAAATTTTACATGAGGAAAATCTTAATCATTTTTTTCTGTTGTTGCATTAACTACAGTGTAACCGCTCAAAGCCTTACGCCAGAACAATATATACTGACTTATAAGGATCTTGCAATAAGTGAACAAAAAAGACTTGGTATTCCTGCGGCAATAACCCTTGCACAAGGTTTATTAGAAACAGAAAGTGGAAATAGCTTATTGGTGAAACAATCAAATAATCATTTTGGAATAAAATGTAAAAGCAACTGGACTGGTGAAACCGTTTTTCATGATGACGATGCCAGGGGCGAGTGTTTCAGGAAATATAATACCGCAGAAGAAAGCTACAGGGATCACAGTGATTTTCTTAAAAACAGTGGTCGTTATGGCGCTTTGTTTCAGCTGCAACCAACCGATTACAAAGGCTGGGCGTATGGGTTAAAAAAAGCTGGATATGCAACAAATCCAAAGTACCCGGACATTCTCATTAAAAATATAGAGCAATATAACTTGCAGCAATATGATAATTTTGATAACAGTCCTTTGTTTGATGCAGGTAAAGTGATAAATGAAAAAAAGGAAGAAAAAACTATTGCGATAAGTGCAGAAGAAGCAGCACCAAAAGTTACTACGCTATCTAAGGGTTCCAAGACAATGGCAAATGGGCTAAAAGCAGTATTTGTTCTAAAAGGAACCTCATTGCTTGCAATCGCCACAGAAAATAAGATCAGCCTTAGTCGCTTACTTGAATTTAATGATCTTACCACGGATGGTTTGTTATCAGAGGATCAATTTATTTATCTTGAAAAAAAGGAGAAGCAGGGAAAAGTAGATTTCTTTACTTCCATTGAAAATGTATGCCTTTATGATGTCTCTCAAACGCTTGGAATACAATTACAGGAGCTTGCAAAATACAACCAGTTAAACAGTAATTGCCGAATCGCAAAAGGATCAAAACTTGCATTAAGACCGGGTTTGCAACCTCTTGTTATCCTGCCCACAACAGCAATCAAACATAGAGTAGAACCTAAAGAAGGCTTATATACAATTGCACGAAAATACAACGTGAGTGTGCAGGATTTGAAGGCATGGAATAATTTAAATTCTGAGGAATTAAAGACAGGCCAGCAAATATTAATCTCCAAATAATTACTATGTCTGTTATACAGGTTAATAATAAAAAATTTCGGCCATACCTCACAGAGTCTGCCATAAAGGAACAGGTAAAAAGACTGGGCGAAGAAATAAATCGTGATTACAAAGGAAATCGTCCTTTATTCATTGCGATTTTGAATGGATCTTTTATGTTTGCTTCCGATCTGTTTAAAGAAATAACTGTTGACGCAGAAATTTCTTTTATAAAATTAGCTTCATATAAAGGCACCCGTAGCACAGGACATGTGATTACATCAATCGGGTTGGATGAATCATTGAAAGGTCGGCATATAATTGTGCTTGAAGATATTGTAGACACGGGCAAAACCTTGCATGAATTTCTACCGCAGCTCTATGATCAGCAACCAGCCTCATTAAAAATCTGTGCATTACTTCACAAGCCCGATGCACTTGTTCACCCACTTAAGATTGACTATTTAGGCTTCAATGTGCCCAATAAATTTTTGTTAGGATTTGGATTGGATTATGACGGATTAGGAAGGAACCTGAAAGAAATCTACCAATTAGTAGAAGAGTAAAGGCATCAATATGGATCCGTTAACAGTCTTATCAAAAGAAATTGGTATTTTACCATATTAAATTTCCTTTGAAGAAACTTGCCATATATTTTCTATTCATTTTCTGTGCACATAATGCTGCAGGGCAATTCTATCTCCGGGGCGAAATAAAAGATGAGAAAAATCAACCCCTTCAGAATGTAAAAATATTTGTTCATTCCTCCAGAACGCTATTTTATTCGGGTACGTATGGCAGTTTCGGATTTACAGTTGTCTCACAATACGATTCGCTTACATTTAGCATCGATGGCTTTGAAACCCGTTCGATCAGGGTAAAAAGCGATGCCTGGCAAAACATCATTTTAAAAGTTACAAATAGTCATCAGAATAAAAACAAGCCACGGCTCATTTCAGTTACAACTGATATGAAAAAGGACAACAGGTTTAGCTGGTTTGTAAGTAATGAAACCTATTTTCAACTGGTAGAAAATGAAGAAGTAGATGCTACCAGGTATCCAAATACCAGTTTTACGCTTAATGTAAATAAAGCCTCCTATAGTAATGTACGTCGGTTCTTAAATATGAAAAGTACAGTGCCGCCAGATGCTGTGAGGATAGAAGAAATGTTAAATTATTTCAACTTGCATTATAGGGAGCCTGCCCCAGGAAAAGTTTTTAATATAGAATCACAATTATCTTCATGCCCCTGGAATGTTCAGCGACAGCTTCTGTTTTTAAACGTAAGCGCACGCAAAATTTCATTCGATAAAATCCCTCCAGGGAACTTCGTTTTTTTAATTGATGTTTCCGGTAGTATGGATATGCCAAATAGGTTACCCTTATTAAAAGCCGCTTTCCAGTTATTTATAAAAAACCTTCGCCCCATTGATACGGTGTCAATTGTTACGTATGGTGGAAATGTAGCGGTGTGGATGCAACCCACTTCAGGTGCTGAAAAAGAAAAGATAAGCAAAGCAATTGAAGAATTAACAGCAGCTGGTGATACCCCTGGCGAATCTGCCATAAGAACTGCTTACAAGATTGCTGAAAGTACATTTATTGAAGGTGGTAATAACAGGGTGATACTTGCTACAGATGGGGACTTTAATGTAGGAGAATCCACAGAAAAAGCCTTGGATGAACTTATTTCAAAACAACGTCAAACGGGTATTTACCTTACCTGCCTCGGTGTTGGAATGGGAAATTTTAAAGATTCCAAACTACAGGTCTTAGCCCGGAGAGGTAATGGAAATTATGCTTACCTGGACGATATTAGGGAAGCAGAAAAAGTGCTAGTAAAGGAAATTACGCAAACATTGTATGCAGTGGCAGATAATGTTTACATGAACGTGGAGTTTAATCCAACCATAGTGAAAGCATACCGGTTAATTGGTTTCGATAATAAAAAAGAAGTGATGACAGACGCAGAAAGTGAAATGGAAGGAAGCGAAGTGGGCAGTGCAAACAGTACCCTTGCCATTTTCGAGATTGTACCAATAGATCAAAACATAACCTTAACCAGAATGGGGCTTATGAAAAATATAGCTAACCTGACGCTTATGTATCATACATGTAATGATACAACTGCAATTTCTGTGAAGCAGGCTGTCAACGACTTTTTTATACCAATAGACTCAATTGATAAAGATTTGAGATTTGCTGCAGCGGTCAGCTTTTTTGGTTTAAAATTAAAGCAATCCAAATACCTTCCATACATGGAGTGGAAAAAAATAAACCTATTTGCTCAAAGCGCTGTTGATAAAAATAATTTTTTGCAAAATGAATTTCTGCAATTGATTACCAAAGCTGAAAAGATATATGGTAATAAGAAAAAGAAAAGACGGTTTTTATAAAAAACGCCACACTTAATAATGTGGCGTTTTAAATAAATGTACTACTTATTATTTTACTACAACGGTATCACTCAGGTCGTTATCAACCAGTATCCGTCCACAGTTTTCACAAACCATTATTTTCTTGCGTAGTTTAATTTCACTTTGTTTTTGTGGAGGAA
Organism: Ferruginibacter sp.; assembly: GCA_039920245.1. GTDB lineage: Bacteria > Bacteroidota > Bacteroidia > Chitinophagales > Chitinophagaceae > Ferruginibacter. The sequence goes on along the minus strand of JBDSEE010000049.1, from coordinate 13,709 downwards.
TTGCATGAAAGCAACCACCGCAGCTATCTCTTTCTACAGGCACTACGGCCAGTCCATTGCGATAGTTATTGCGAATGCGGTCATAACTGAGTAATAAGCGCTCATCTACATGGCTGCGGGCTCCATCAGCATCCTTGCGGTAATGCTTTTCTTCTTTCTCCGTCTCATTTATAATCTTTTCAAGCTCAGATTTTTTGCCATTAAGATTGGTTTCTTTTGTTCCTACTGCTTTCTTTGCAATATCCAATTGCTTTGCTTTTTCAGCAATTTCTTCTGTAGCATCTTTAATATGTTTTTCGCAAAGCTTTTCTTCAAGCTGTTGCATTTCAATCTCTTTATTTATAGCTTCAAACTCACGATTGTTTTTTACATTCTCACTTTGCTTCTCATACTTTTTTACCAATGCTTCGGCTTCTTTAATTCCCTCTTTCTTCTGCTCAATAAATTCGGTAATACCATTTATTTCTTCCTCCACTCGTGTTTGTCTTGCATGCAAACCTTCAATTTCATCTTCAAGATCTTTTACCTCCATAGGTAATTCACCTTTCAGGATTTCAATTTCATCCAGCTTGCTGTCAATTTTTTGTAAGCGAACCAGTGAAGTGAGTTTTTCTTCTACTGAAAATTCTTTTACTGCGGCCATATTTTAGTGTTTATGTTTTTTTTGTTACAGGCATTCCAGCTATACCCGGCATCGTTGCCCGCCTGTATGAATCCATTCGGACGGGTGTCACTACCTTGTACGATATTCGCTCATTCAGCTTTACCTGCAAAATAGTGAACAGGATTTGTGATTATACCTGTTTTAAGGAGCGCAAAGTTAGGGAAATTCTCCTTCAGAATATCATATATAAGCTCTATGGTGAATTGTTCGCTTTCATAATGGCCAATATCTGCCAGCAAAATCACTCCTTCGGCATCAAAAAAATCATGATATTTCACATCCCCCGTTATAAAAACATCAGCCCTGGCTTTAATGGCATCTGCCAATAAAAAAATGCCAGCCCCACCACATATGGCGATTTTCTTTATGGTCTTGCCTGTAAATGCGGTGTGTCGTATTAGCTTAATTCCAAAAGCATCCTTTATATTTTCAAGTAATTGAAGCTCAGGGATAGGTTTTTTTAGTTCCCCAATGAGTCCACTTCCTACATCAGATAAAAAATTGCCCAAAGAAAAAATATCATAAGCCACCTCTTCATAAGGATGAGTTTCTATCATGGCCCTTACAATCTTTTGTTCCAGGTAAGCTGGAAAAATAACTTCGATCTTTAATTCTTTTTCCTCGTGTAACTTTCCTTTCTCACCAACATATGGCTCGGCATTATCTTTTGCTTTGAAGGTGCCGGTGCCTTCTGTGTTAAAACTACACTCATTGTATTTGCCTAAGTTACCTGCTCCTGCAGTAAATAATGCTTCCCTTACTTCTACTGCTTTATCAACTGGGGCAAACGTGATCAGTTTTTTAAGTTGTGCATCTTTTGGTCTTAAAACCTGTCGGTTTCCCAGGTTAAGTTTGTCTGCTATGCGGCCATTTACGCCTTGTAAAACATTATCAAGGTTTGTGTGAATGGCATAAATAGCGATATCATTTTTAATGGCTTTTATGATTGTCCGTTCGACATGATTTTTCCCGTTTATTTTTTTAAGTCCACCAAAGATTACCGGGTGATGTGCGATTACAAGATTGCATTTTTTTTCTATTGCTTCGTCAATTACTTCTTCCATTGTATCCAGGCAGATCAGAACTCCGCTGCACTCCCACGATAGTTCCCCTGTTAATAGTCCTGCGTTATCATAATCTTCCTGCAGTTGTATGGGAGCGATAAGCTCCAGTTTATTAATAATCTCTTTTATGAACATTACATTATTTTTGTTTCAATTAAAGTTAATTCAATTCGTAAACTTAAGGCCTTTTCAAACACTTATGTCTTCGTTAAAAGGTTATGGGCTATACAAAGAAAAAATGCAGCGTATTGCTGACATCCGTTACGCCTCCGCAGTTTTACAATGGGACCAGGAAACTTATATGCCGCTCAAAGGCAGCGATGGCAGGGGAAGACAGATAGCCACCCTTTCAGAACTTGCTCATGAAAAATTTATTTCAGATGAGGTTGGTGATTTACTAAAATCATTAAATAATAAAACTGATTTATCCAATGAGCAACTTCGCAATGTGCAGTTATCGCTCGAAGATTATGAGAAAGCAAAAAAACTCCCGGCTTCATTTGTTCGCCAGCTCAGCGAAGCCGTAAATAAGAGTTTTCATGCATGGATAGAAGCGAGAAAGCAAAATTCATTTTCTGTTTTTGTAGAAACACTCACCCGTATAATTGAATTGAAAAGGCAGGAAGCAGATTTGCTTGGTTACGTTTCTCATCCTTATGATGCATTGATGAATGATTATGATAAAGGCCTTACTGTTGCAACGGTAGATAATTTATTTGGATCATTAAGACCGCAACTTTCTTCCTTACTTGATGAAATAAGACAACATAGGCAAGTCAATAATAGTTTTCTTCACCAGCATTTTGATAAGGACGCACAATGGAAGCTTGGTTTGGAAATATTAAAAAGAATGCAGTATGATTTTGGAGCGGGAAGGCAAGATATAAGTGAACATCCTTTCACAACAAATTTCAGCAGCAGGGATGTGAGGGTCACTACCCGTATAAATGAAAATGATCTCAGCAATATGCTCTGGAGTTGCATCCACGAGGGTGGACATGCCTTATACGAGCAAGGATTGCCGGAAACTGAATATGGACTTCCGCTGGGTGAATATTGTAGCTTGAGCATTCACGAAAGCCAGAGCAGGTTATGGGAAAACAACATTGGCCGTGGCCTTCCATTCTGGAAACATAATTTTAGCCTTGTGAAAGAATCATTGCCACGCCAGTTTAGCAATATTTCACCGGAGCATTTTTACAAAGCCATAAATAAAGTTCAACCCTCCCTCATTCGCACCGAAGCGGATGAACTTACATATCATTTTCATGTGATGATTCGTTATGAAATAGAAAAGCTGTTAATTGAAGGAAGCATTCATGCAAAAGATATTCCTGGGTATTGGAATGAGCATTACCAAAAATATTTGGGTATAAAGGTGCCAGATGATAAGAGGGGTTGCCTGCAGGATGTTCATTGGAGCCACGGAAATTTTGGTTATTTCGCTACTTATAGCATTGGCAGTTTATTTGCGGCACAGTTCTATGCAGCAATTATTAAGCAGAATAGCTCTATGGAGTCAGAACTTGCCACAGGAAACAATATGCCAGTGCTGCTATGGTTGCAACAACATATCTATTCTTTTGGCCGTTACTACAATTCAAATGAACTCTGTTTTAACGCTACGGGTGAGGCATTAAACCCAATATTTTTTATTAATTATGCAAAAGATAAATACCAACAAATCTATGCAACAGCCTAACCTGTGTATACTTCCATTCCTATTCCGGTGGCGTTTTATTCTAGCAGTACTTTTTGCTTTGCTTATATTATTGTCACAATCCTGCAGCAAAACGGGTAGCGCACCTGCTACTGATGATCTTATAAAAGCATATTTTGAAACAAATGTTTTGAACAGGGATTTTAAAGTCTTCCTGGCCACTGATAGTGGAGTAGATATTACTTCACAGTATGATAATTACGTTTTCAGGCTGATGAAAAATACTTATTTTGATGGACCAATGACAGGTACTAAAAACGGCGTGACTATTTCTGGTACCTGGAGCAGTAATGATGATTTTAGTAAGTTGGTTATCTCATTGAACCAACCTTCTGCACCGGCAGGTTTTACTTTCCTTAACCGCCAATGGCGGTTTACACGTAAAGCCTTTCCCTTAATGGAATTGGCCCCCTGGGGAAGCACCGATCCAAAAGTTTTACAAATGCTTCGCCTGTAGTCTTGTTAACCGCTTGTTAGCGAAATAGTTTTATTAATAGCTTTATTTTTAATAGATCACAATATTTATCCTGAAACGTTGTTATGACATGGATAAATATTGAAATGTTTATTATCCAACATTTATAAAAACAAAGTAGCATCCGATGTCCATCCCTAACCTGGGCAAATCACTATTTTCGTTGGCTTTTAGTTTTTGTGCGATTCTTTCCTTTGCACAACCTGTAGCCAACTTCACAGGCAGCCCTGTTTCTGGATGTGCACCTCTCATAGTTTCATTTACTGATATTTCTCTTGGCAATCCTACTTCATGGAAATGGGATCTGGGTAACGGCACTATATCCTTTCTTCAAAATCCTTCAGTAACTTATTTCAATCCAGGGCAGTATAATGTGAAACTGGTTGTGCAGAATGCACAGGGGAAAGATTCAATTACAAGGAATCAATATATTACTGTAAATCCTGAACCAGTAGTGAATTTTAGGGCATCCAGCTTTACAGGATGCTTTCCATTAAATGTAAGTTTTACAGATTTAAGCCTCGCCGTGGCTGGAACCATCAATAGCTGGCAATGGGATTTTGGTGACGGCAGTAGTTCTAATCTCCAGAATCCAAATCATACTTATACAAGCTCAGGAAATTATAATGTATCGTTACGGGTTAGTAACAGCCTGGGGTGTTTTAAAACACTGACCAGAAGCCAGTTTATAATAATCACCAATGGGGTTCATGCAGATTTCACAAACAATACACCTAGTTCATGTGCAGCCCCGGTTACAATAAATTTTACCAATTTGTCAACTGGTTCTGGGGTCCTTATATATAATTGGAATTTTGGAGATGGCAATACATCCGGTCTTACAAATCCATCACACACCTATGTGGCTCCGGGAAGCTATACTGTTAGATTAATTGTTACAAATAGTACGGGATGCACCGACACTATTATTAAGCCCAATGCAATAACAATTGGAAATGTCAGGGCAGATTTTACAAACCCTGATACACTGTGCGTAAATACGATTTTCCAATTTATCAATACCTCTACACCACCGGCGCTTAGTACCACCTGGTATTTCGGAGATGGAACACAATCTAACGCCCTCAGTCCATTTAAGCAATATGTTCTACCCGGAACTTATATCGTTAAACTTGTAAGTAATTTTGGCGGCTGCATTGATTCTATTAGTAAAACAATCACGATTTTAGCAAGGCCGACAACTGCATTTACTGGTACTCCAATTGTTGCCTGTAAAGCTCCATTGACGGTTCAATTCACCAATACCACAGTCAATGGAACAAGTTATTTCTGGAGTTTTGGAGATGGTGGTACATCAATTTTATCTAATCCAATTCATACATACTTGTCACCAGGTTTATATGATGTAAGCCTTTTAGTAACAAACGCTGCAGGCTGTAGCGATACATTGATAAAACAACAATATGTAAAAATTGAATTACCAGTGGCAACTATCAATAATTTGTTCCAGGAAGGATGCGCCCCATTAAGCTGGACCTTTACATCAATTGTAAATAGTATTGAGCCGGCTGTTAGTTATTTCTGGGATTTTGGCGATGGCACAACTTCTACGGCCGTTTCACCTACACACGTATTTGCAGCCGGAACTTATAATATTACATTGATCATCACCACGGCGAGTGGATGCACAGATACTGTAACAGTAATAGATGGTATCAGGGCCGGCAATAAACCATCGGCCGGTTTTTTTGCTAATCCTCGTGATGTGTGTGCCTGGACTCCTGTTAACTTTTTTGATACATCACAAGGAAATGTAACCCGCTGGTTATGGGATTTTGGTGATGGCGGAACGTCAACTTTACAAAATCCCACGCATGTTTATAGTGATACCGGATATTTCACAGTACGTTTGATTGTTTGGAATAATGGCTGTGCCGACACCCTCACGCTTGTGGATTATATTCATATAAATCCGCCGATTGCTGCATTTACACCAATTACTACTTGCGGCGAACCTTACAAAGTTACTTTCCAGGATGCATCGATAGGTGCTGATACCTGGACCTGGGATTTTGGTGATGGTAATACTTCAACACTTCAGAATCCTGTACATACCTATACAACGCAAGGAATTTTTACGGTAACACTTACTGTTTTCAATAACAGGACAGGCTGTAGTTTTACCAAAAACGGAGAAGTGCAGGTTCTGGAAGCTGTAGCCGATTTTGCCGGTGACGATACAATTATCTGTCGCAATACGAGTGTAACTTTTTCTGCTATTGGAAATACGATCGGAGTTGCAAACTTTAACTGGGACTTTGGAGATGGAAGCACAGCAACCGGTATAAATATTCAACATACTTATACCAATTCAGGCAACTATACAGTGAGCCTAATAATTCAAAATTTATTAGGTTGTAATGATACGCTCATTAAACCTCAATACATAAGGGTAAATGGCCCTGTTGCTGGATTTTCCCCTGGCACTACTGGCAGTTGTTTATTAAGTTCAATAATTTTTAGAGATTCGTCTTCAGGCGATGGAATACATCCTATAAATCAATGGATATGGGATTACGGAGATGGACAAATTGATACCTTGAATGCTCCGCCTTTCCAACATAATTATTCAAATGCCGGTATCTATACGGTAAGGTTAACTGTAACAGATTCGGAAGGATGTAGTGATGCCATTACGAAGACAAATTTATTAACGATATCCAGGCCTGTTGCGGCTTTCGCTAGTCCTGATACCGCAAGCTGCCCTGGCAAAATTATTAATTTTAATAACAGTTCTACGGGTCCGGGTTTGCAATACCGATGGTCTTTTGGCGATGGTAGTACCAGTACTCTTCAGCAGCCTACACATACCTATGCAACCGATGGATTTTACAATATAAAGCTTGTAATATTTGACCAATATGGTTGTACCGATTCACTGGTAAAACTTAGTTATATCCGCATTGCAAGCCCGTTAGCTCGTTTTACTGTTAGCGATAGCATAAGTACCTGCCCGCCTTTAGTAGTTCAATTTACAAACACATCACAAAATTTAAGAAGCCTTCAATGGAATTTTGGTGATGGAAGTACTTCATTAATGAGCAATCCTTCGCACTTTTATAATATACCTGGCACCTACAATGCTATCTTAACCATTACCGGTCCGGGCGGTTGTATTTCTGTGAAACAAAAAACCATCATTGTAAAAGGTCCTTATGGTAATTTTAGTTACGGCGCTTTGACAGGCTGTAAACCACTACAGGTAAACTTCATTGCAAATACTACTTCCAGGAATTCGTTTGTCTGGGATTTTAATGATGGCACTACTATTTCCACAACAGATTCCGTCATCTCTCATATCTATACACTTCCTGGAATATATGTTCCAAAAATGATTCTGGTAGGTGCAGGGGGCTGCCTGGTAGCAATTAGTGGTTTAGATACCATCGTGGTGAAAGGTGTAACTGTGGCTTTTACCCCTTCAGCAACCTTGTATTGTGACAGGGGTGATGTCCTGTTTACAAATAGTTCAGTAAGTAATGATTTGATAACCGGGTATCTCTGGAATTTTGGAGATGGTACAACTTCTTCCCAACCAAGCCCTTTACATAGTTATAATGCTACCGGAAATTATTACCCTTCCTTGAAAGTTTTTACCCAAAGCGGCTGTACGGATAGTTTACGAAGTCTTTTGCCCATAAAAATTGTAAAGAAGCCGAATCTTCAGGCGTCTAAAACTGCTGACGGATGTGTGCCCTTGCAAGTAACCTTTAGAAGCAATCTTCTTAATCCTGATACCTCTGCTATAAACTACCAATGGGTATTTGGCAATGGCCAGCTTGCATCAGTCGCTAATCCTGTAGCTCAGTCATATCCAAATTCGGGAACCTATAATGTGAGTCTTATTGCAACAAATAGCAGTGGATGCAAGGATACATCAACATTACTTGTAAAAGCATTTGCTATCCCTATTATAAGGGCCGGATTAGATACATTTATTTGTAAAGGCAAAGCAGTAAGATTAACCGTAACCGGGGGGTCTCTATATACCTGGACACCGGCCCTGGGTTTAAGTTGTTCAAACTGTCCCAATCCGACAGCGACACCAGATTCTCTCCGAAATTATATTGTTACAGGAACCTCAGTTGATGGTTGTAGTAGTAAAGACACTGTAAATATTGCTGTGGTATATCCTTTTAAAATTGACAAAAGTTTACCTGACAGCATTTGTATAGGTAGCCAGGTAAGTTTATTTGCATCAGGCGCCGATAGTTATAGCTGGAGTCCAGCAAGTGGGTTATCGAACAACAATACAGCATTGGTGATGGTGTCGCCAACACAAACCACTAGTTATAGGGTCATAGGGAAAGACAATAAAAATTGCTTTGCCGATACGGCTTATATCCCGATAACGGTATTTCCAATTCCAAAAATAGATGCCGGGGCTGATAAAACGATCAATGTGGGCCAGTCAGTTGAATTGTTTCCGGTAATTTCCTCGGATGTTACAAAAGTAACCTGGTCACCTACGAGCAGTGTTACCCGTAATGTATTTCCCGGCATAACAGTGATGCCAAAACAAACCACCGAATACCTAGCCGTTGCAACAAATGCAGGAGGTTGTACATCCAGGGATATGGTCACTGTTTATGTTCTATGTAACGGAGCAAATGTATTTATTCCCAATACTTTTTCGCCCAATGGTGATGGAGCCAATGATGTGTTTTACCCACGGGGTTCAGGTCTTTTTAGCATAAAATCATTTAAAATATTTAATCGCTGGGGTGAGATCGTTTACCAGAAAAACGACTTTATGCCTAATGACGAAAGAGCAGGGTGGGATGGCAGTTATAAAGGACAAAAACTCAATCCAGACGTTTTTATATATACTATGGAAATAATGTGCGACAACAGTACGTTATTGACGTATAAAGGAAATATAGCATTATTAAAGTAGCCGCTTTCAAGAGCCTTATTTTTATGAAGCCCACAAAAGAAGTGGCCCCCTTTTTTTCCAAAAAATTTTATTTCAATTAATTATACTGAAAATCCGATAGTTTATACTACAAGTAAATTTTCGTCGTTTATTATCTTCGAAAGGTAATGTGACCTCAAATTTAATTGTTCGTGAAAACACCTATACTTCTAACTATATTATTGGGTATCCTATTATTTGATGTAGAATCAGTCAAGGCCCAGGATATACATTTCTCCCAAATTTTCGAAACACCAATTTTACGCAATCCTGCTCTTGCAGGCATATTTTCGGGGGATGTGCGCATTCAATCTGTTTATAGGTCACAATGGAATAGCGTTACCGATGCTTACAAAACCGTTTCCATGAATGGCGAGTATAAAATCCCGGTGGGTAATGGCGATGATTTTTTAACGCTGGGTGCGCAGGTTCTTTATGACCGAGCCGGGACGATAGCATTAACGTCCACTCACCTTTTGCCTGCTATCAATTATCACAAATCATTGAGCGCAGAAAAAAATATGTACATATCCATGGCATTTATGGGGGGACTGGTTCAGCGCAGTATTGACAGAAGCAAAATGACCACCAACAGCCAATTTAACGGAACTGGTTATGACGGTACCTTGGGAACAGGCGAAACGTTTACAAGTCCTAATTATAGTTATATGGATGGAAGTGCAGGTATGAGTTTTAATACCCAACTGGGAGAAAATGTTGACAATAATCTTTTCCTGGGCGTAGCATATCATCATTTTAACCAGGCAAAAAAAATAAGTTTTTATAGTAGCAACGAATTTGAAATGAAACCAAAATGGGTTGGTTCTGCAGGCGTACGAATGAGTGTTACAGAAAGTTCTTTTATTACCATGCAGGCGGATTATTCACAGCAGGGAAGTTATACAGAAACTATAGCCGGTGTCTTGTATTCATGGAAACTGGATGATGTGGAAAATCCAAAATATATATTACATGCAGGCGCTTACTTTCGTTTAAAAGATGCGATGATACCTGTAGCAAAATTGGAATGCAAGCCTATTGCTATAGCCATTAGTTATGATGCTAATATATCCCCATTAAAAGCAGCAAGCCAAGGCAGAGGCGGTTTTGAATTGTCCCTTAGCTGGCAAAAATATTTAGATAGGTATAACAGCAGCAGAGATGCTGTTCGTTGCCCCAAATTTTAATTAAACTAATATCCCAACGGAGCAATCGTTTTTGTTTTTATGGATTGTTTGGATAAAGAAGCCCTGCCGCAAGGTGGGGTTCTCTTTTTTGATCAGCTTTTATATTGCCTAACTTTGCCTAAAATTTTTTTTATGGCACTGAAGGTAGGAGATAGAGCACCGGATTTTTCATTATACGAAACCAAAGATCATGCTATTAGCCTTAGTGATTACGAAGGAAAAAAAAATGTGTTGCTCTTATTTTTCCCGCTGGCTTTTACAAGCACATGTACTAAAGAACTTTGCGGTGTAAGGGATGATATCGGGAAATATAATAACAAAACAATTGAAGTACTTGGCATTTCTGTGGATTCAGTTTACACGTTGGCAAAATATAAAAAAGAGCAGTATTTAAATTATCCTTTATTGAGTGACTTCAATAAGCTGGCATCAGAAAAATATGAAACGATTTACGACAGTTTTACCCCAATGGGAATGAAGGGCGTAAGCAAGAGGTCGGCATTTATTATTGATAAAAAGGGTTCTATTGTTTACAAAGAAGTTTTGGAAAATGCAACTGAAATCCCTGATTTTACAGCTATAGATAAAATTTTAAGTGGGCTACAATAAATCTTCTTATTCTGAGTTATAAGAAGGGCTAAGTAACCATTTAATAAATTAGCACTTATTTTGTAATATAAAACTTGGCCATTTCGCTTTATTAGTTATTTTTACAAGGTTGAAAAAAATCATTTTCATACTAACATTAATTATTGGAATAAATTTTACTTCTTTCGCTCAAAATAAAATACCTGCTGAAAACGTAAGCAGTGTACAGCAAAAGCTGATAAAATTTTACCCCAATCCTGCTACTTCGGTAATCAATTTCGATTTTCAGAGAGCTAATGATAAATCTTATACCCTCGAGGTTTATAGCTCGCTAGGAAAATTGATGTATGATACTAAAAGCGTTCCTTCACGCTTTACTTTAAACCTGGACTCTTTTTATCGTGGTATCTACTATTTCCTGCTAAGGGATAAGAATGGCGTTATTGTGGAATCGGGTAAGTTCCAAGTAGTCAAATAATCCTTCTGTTTGGTCCATAGGACAGCTTCTCAAAATTCATCCCCATAATTTATAATTAAAATGTCAATTTGACCTGTATTGCCGCTTGGCAGAACATTTGACTATTGTACCTTTGCCAACATTTTAAAGCACCGATATGGAAAAAAACAACAATCAAACAGAGGAAAATATAGACATGGACATCAATTCAGACGCTGATGTTCCAGGAAGTAACCATTTGAGCAATCCTGCAGAAACCGCTGAAACAGAAACTGACCAACTAACCTCTGAACTGGCAGAACAAAAAGATAAATACTTAAGGTTATTTGCTGAATTTGATAATTACAAACGCAGGACCGCCAAAGAGCGTATGGAATTATTTCAAACGGCTGGTAAGGATATCATAACTTCTTTGCTGGACGTAGTTGATGATTGTGATAGGGCCGAAAAACAGATGAATGAGAGCAATGACCTGGAACGGATCATAGAAGGAAATCAATTGGTCTTTAATAAGCTACGAAGTACATTGCAGCAGAAAGGGCTTACAGCTATGAAAAGTATTGGGGCCGATTTTGATGTGGAAAAACATGAGGCGATCACTGAAATAGAATCAGGTTCTAAAATGAAAGGAAAGGTGGTAGATGAAGTTCAGAAGGGTTATTATTTAAATGATAAATTGATCCGCTTTGCAAAAGTGGTGGTGGGTAAATAAAATAATTAGCTAATCAGCTTATTCGATAATGTGCTTACGAAATACAGGTTCGATTTGGAGCCAATAATTTCTTAAGCATGTTAGCATATTAATAAATTATGACTACAAAAAGAGATTTTTACGAGGTATTGGGTGTTACTAAAAATGCAACACAGGAGGAAATTAAAAAGGCATACCGGAAGGTGGCCATGCAGCATCACCCTGATCGTAACCCAGGAGATAAAGCATCAGAAGAAAAATTTAAGGAAGCAGCAGCGGCTTACGAAATATTAAATGATTCAGATAAAAAAGCACAATACGATCGCTTTGGCCATAGTGCATTTGCCAACGGACGAAGTGGTGGCGGGTTTAATGGCGGTGGAATGAATATGGACGATATCTTCAGCCAGTTTGGTGACATATTTGGCGAAGATGCTTTCGGAAGTTTCTTTGGCGGCGGTGGCAGAAGAAGTTCTACAAGTCGTGGGGTAGGCACAAGAGGAAGTAACCTTAGGGTGAAATTGAAATTGAATTTTGAAGAAATTGCAAAAGGTGCTTCTAAAACGATCAAGGTAAAAAAGCATGTGAAATGTACCACTTGCCAGGGATCGGGAGCAAAAGATAAGAACAGCATACAAACATGTAGTACTTGTGGCGGAAGCGGCCAGGTAAGGCGAGTTCAGAATACCTTTCTAGGACAAATGCAAACTGTTACCACTTGCCCTGCATGCAGTGGAGAGGGAAGTACCATTGCCAATAAATGTACTGCATGTAAAGGTGATGGCAGGGTGTATGGAGAAGAAACGGTTACGATAGACATACCCGCCGGTGTACAGGAAGGAATGCAACTAAGCATACAAGGGAAAGGAAATGCAGGCGAAAGGGGCGGAAGTAATGGTGACCTGATTGTTTTGATTGAGGAAGAAGCGCATCCACAATTGCATAGAGATGGACTCAATGTAGCTTTTGACTTACACATTTCATTCCCGGATGCTGTATTTGGCATTCAGGCAGAAGTGCCTACTATAGATGGCCGGGCCAAAATAAAAATTCCGGCTGGTACTCAGAGCGGAAAAATATTTAGGCTTAAGGGAAAAGGATTTCCTCATGTAAATAGTTATGAAAAAGGCGACCAGTTGATACAAGTAAATGTTTGGACACCACAACATGTAAGCAACGAAGAAAAAGAAATGCTGGAAAAAATGCAAGCGTCAACAAACTTTGAACCTAAGCCAGAGAAAAATGAAAAATCATTTTTTGATAAGGTAAGGGAAATGTTTAGCTGATAAATTTCTTTTTTCTTATTTTCTTTTTTATCACACCATCCTTCCATTTTAGGGAAATTTTATTTTAAGAAAATATTTTCATTGTATTGAGGCATGCCTGCCTTGTTGTGCCGTTAATTTTAATTACCATACTTAATATTCTTTGTTATCTGTTTACTCAAAACAACATTTCAATCATTTGTAGGGCTAACAGGCAATTGTATAAGCTATTTTTAAATTGACTTCATTTTAAAAATAGACTATATGAAAAAATACCTGCTATCGCTTACATTATTATCTGTTTCATTAATTGCCACCGCACAAAATATTGGCATCGGAACGCTCAATCCAAACGCCAGTGCCATGCTAGAGATTACGAGTCCTAACAAGGGCTTGCTCATTCCCAGAGTCGCATTAACAGGAACAGCTGATCAGTTAACAATACTATCTCCTGCAACTTCTTTGCTGGTCTACAACACAGCAACTACTACCGGACCGGCCGCAGTATCACCCGGATTTTATTACTGGAACGGCGCTTGGGTTTTAATAAGTACAAGTGCGCCCGGCAACAGCAGTAATACATGGTTGGTTACCGGCAATGGAGGCAATGTTGACAATACAAATTTTATCGGCACAACAGACAACGTACCATTTAATGTAAG
>JBDSEE010000048.1:0-6309 GCA_039920245.1 Ferruginibacter sp. | reverse complement strand
AAATGATGAGCAGAATTTACGTCAAGCCGCGATGCAGTACAGTAGGGATTTAAAGCAAATTGATCTACCGTCTGCCTAGCTTTTGCCAATACTTTTGTTAGCGGTTCATTGTTATTGTCTGTCCACTGTGTAATTAAGTTCAGTTACCCCGCAAGTAAATTGGTGAGTAGTCAATAGTTTTAGTTTTGTTTTGTCTTTGATGTTTGCAAATAATGGAATGCCTTGTCCAAGAATAATTGGATTAACAAATAGCCAGTAGCCGTCAATTAAGTTTTGTTGAATAAGTGAATGTGTTGCTGTCGGGCTACCAAAAAGCAGGATCTCACTACTCCCGCTCCCTGCTGATGCGGGGCGGGATTGTTTTATTTCATTTAATCTGTCCAAAAGATTGTCGCTAATAATTGTTGTGTTAGGCAAATCCTCGTCATTCATTGTTTTTGATAAAATAATTTTGTGTGCTTTATTATACCACTTTGAATGATCAATGTCGTGCTTGCTCGCATCCGGCTTTTCTCCTGCTGCAGGCCAGTAATTTTCCATCATCTGGTAAGTTACCCGTCCATAAAATGCAGTGTCGGTTTCGCCTATCCGCTTACCGACATGATCAAAAATTTCTTCATCAACTTTAATCCAGTCCATTTCTCCGTTTGGTCCTGCTACAAAACCGTCAAGCGATATGTGCATAAATGAAATTATTTTTCTCATATGGTTCTACTTTTTTATTTCTTTCTATGATTTATTACTGTCGTTTTACAATAACCGAAAATGAAGTGTGATTTTCTGTAAGCAATTTTTTTTCCTTGTAATTCCATTTGTTTTTTAAGCTCTCAAGTAATAGATAAATACTTTTCTGTAGAAAAATCTGTAGATAGGATTTGTTGCAGACTTTTACTAAGCTCCTGGAAGTCGTTTGGTTTGGTAAGAAAACATTTTGCTCCAAATTCTTTTGTCAATTCCTTGTCCCGGGGACTATTTGATGTGCTGAAAATGCAGACGGGGATGTTGTTTAATGCCTTTTCTTTTTTGATATGAACCAGGAAATCATAGCCACTCATAACAGGCATGTTCAGATCAAGGAAAATAATGTCTGGTATAGGGCTGCTTATTATTAATTTATCTATAGCAATTTTACCATTTAATGCTGTCTCACAATGGAATGCCGGGTTTATAGATTCAATTACTTCTTTAAACATAAGCTGGTCGTCTTCGTCATCATCTATTAGAAATATTCTTTTCATGCTGTAGGTATGTATATAGTGAATATAGAGCCTACATTGGGTTTTCCTTTAGCAGTAATAAAACCATTGTGGTTGGTTATAATTTTCTTTACAATGCCCAGGCCAATGCCTGTTCCTGAATATTCGTTTTTGGTATGAAGCCGCTGAAAGAGTTCAAAGATTTTATTTTCATAAGCTTGCTCAAATCCAATCCCATTGTCTTCAAATTTTATTGCATGATATTTCTTTTGTTTGTTTGCTGATGGGTGTTCAATTATTTCTCCTTCTATAATTGATGAAGTAATTTTAATTAGCGGTTTAATGCCATACTGGCTGTATTTTATTGCATTGTCAAGCAAGTTGGTTATGAGTTGAGAAATTTGAACACACCCCCCCATTATTACCGGTAGCTCATCATGTTCTATGGTTGCCTGCTTTTCGCTTATACTGAACTGCAGGTCACTTTTTACTTCTTCAATTACCTTATTTAAATTGCACGGTACAAAATCTAATTCACTTGAATTTGCCCTGGAGAGATCGAGCAGGGAGTCAATAAGATTTTGCATTCGCTCACCCGCAGAAATGATACGATTAAAATAATCCTGTGTTTTTTCAGAGAAATTTTCTGTGTCAATGATTCGCTTGCTGAATGCCTGTATTTTTCTTAACGGTTCTTTAAGATCGTGGCTAGCAACATAACTGAATGATTTAAGTTCGGCATTGGAGAGTTCAAGTTCATGGTTTTTTATTTCTAATTCCACCGTGCGTTCATTTACTTTTTGTTCTAGTTCTTCCGTAGAATTTTTTTGTTCTGTAACATCAGTATTGGTTCCTATCCATCGCTCAATATTTCCATTGCTATCTTTTACCGGGTAAGCACGGGTTAGAAACCAACGATATTCACCATCATGTCTTCTAAGTGGAAAGGTTAATTCCCATGCTTCATCTTTTTTCCATATATCTTTTGAAAGCTCTATTATTTTTTCAATATGATCTGGATGATGCACTTTTTGCCATCCCAAACCCTCCATTTCTTCAAGGGTGGTACCTGTGTAATCATACCATAGCTGGTTATACCAATAGATCCATCCTTCAGCATTGGCAATCCATGCAAGGTTTTGAATGCTGTCGGCAAAAGTGCGAAACTGGTTTTCGCTGGCTACAATTTTTTCTTCTGCTTCTTTTTTCTCGGTAATATCTCTTGAAACGGAAATAATTTGCTGCACGGGTTCACCAGGTTTGCCCACGGGTGATACCACTACATCCCACCATTTGGGTGTGCCTTTGGCAGTGGGACACATAGCAGTAAAATGTGCAGTTTCTCCTTTTAATGCTTTATTAATTGATGCTTTTACCACTACTTCATTTTCTTTACCCCACAACATCCTCCAATCTTTATTTTCAAAGCTGCCAAAATCATCTATCTCCATTTGGCAAAGCCCGTTGAAGTTCATAAACTGAATGCGGCCTTCTTTGTCTAATACTTTTAAACAATCCGGGCTGCTTTCTAAAATGGTACGGTTAAATGTTTCACTTGCTTCAATTTGTTTCCTGGCAATTACTTTTTCTGTTATATTAAGTGCAACTCCTGATATTCCTTCCACTTTACCCTCGTCATTTTTTATCGGTTCTATCAATAAATCATAAAAAACTTGTTGTCCATCAATTGTTAACGTCACTTCGGTGTTTATCCCTTGAGCAGTTTCAAGCACTTGCTTTTTAATATCAGTAAGTATTTGTGCGTTTTCTGGATCATGAAGTTCGTAATCATCTTTACCTATAATTGTTGCGTCATCAAACCCTGATAATGGATTATAAATCCATGTATGTTTTAAATTTATATCCTGGGTAAATACAATTTGTGAACTGTTACGTAGAACAAGTTTGAAGCGGTATTCACTTTGCTCAATTTTGATTCGGGCTTCCACTTGTTCAGTTACATCACTTACCACTTCTACAATACCGGAAATGGTGCCATCGGCCTCACGGTAAGCCTGGTATACAAGGTTTACATAGATAGTTTTAGGCTTTCCATTGCGAGTAAGCGTAATACGCATACCGAAAGCTTCAAACTTTTCACCGGTTGTATATACCTTTTCAAGCAAAGCGTCAAAACCTTGTTCCCTTGCTTCGGGCAAGGCTTCAAATACAGGCTTGTTAATTACCGACTCGAGAGGTTTGTCCCAAAGAGTCAACAGTTCTTCGTTGATGATTTCAATAATATATTGCGGGCCGCGGTATAGACACATGGCTACAGGAGCCTGCAGAATAAAGCTGCGTATTTTATTCTCGTTTTCAAGAGCGGCTTCTTCAAGCTTCTTTCTTTCTGTAATATCTCTTGCAATGGCAAACATGTAGAGCTTACCTTCAAGTGACAACCCACCCATATTTATTTCAACAGGATATATTGTTCCGTCCTTTTTTTTGTGAAGGGTTTCAAACTGTGGGATCTTTTCTTTTTGCGCTGCTGCAAAAGCTGCCTTAAAAACTTCATCATTATAGATTGGATCCACATCGGGCACACGTATGTTCTCAGATTCTTCTTTTGTGTAACCCCAACGTTGTAATGCTAAGTCATTCAGGTATGCAAACGTTCCATCTTCCCGCATTAAAATAAATGGTTCAGTGGCATTGTCAGCCATGTGTTTGTAAAGCTTTAAATCCTGTTCTTTTGCTTCAATTTGTTTGCGGACTGTAACCTGTTCGGTTACTTCCACTCCATGAGTCAATATTCTTTCTGTCTTTCCATTTTCGTCCTTCAGTGGTTGTAAAACTGAATTATAATAGTGTAATTCATTTTTACCGGTTCTTTTATTAATTAATTCAACAGGAAATTCATTGGCGATGAATGCTTCTCCTGTTGAAAAAACTTTATTCAGAATATCTATTAAACCTTGTTGTTCTATTTCCGGAAAATGCTCTTGAACGGTTTTGCCGGGTGTTATTTTTCTATCAACTAATTTTTCGTATTCAGTGTTGGCAAATTCATAAATATGAGTAGCGCCTTTTAAAATTGAAATGCCTGCTGGTGCATTCATAAACGAATTATAAAGCACCATGCGCTCATCTCTCAAACGCTTTTCGCTTTCTTCAATTTTCGTCTTAGCAATAGATTCTATGGTAATATCCTGCAAGGTTCCGTTAAAACGATAAGCAATTTTATCTTCTCCAAACCACGCTCTTCCTTTGGCTCTTACAATACGCTCCTGTTTTGTTACAGGATTTATAATACTGTATTCAATATCGTAAAGCCCTCCGGATTCGTATTGCAAAGCTTTTTGTATAGCATCTGCAACCGGGTTCCTGTCTTTTTCAGCCATCACTTCTATGGCTTTTGAAAGATCAATCTTTGCATTATGCGGAAGACCAAACCAGTTTTTAAGGCGGTTATTTCCCGTAAAATTATTTGTTAGCGGATTATAATCCCATGTACCCAAATCAGTTGCTTCAATAGCAAAATTCAGTTGGTCATTGCTTTCCGCTAATTTTTTTAAATTATTTACTTTTTCGGTGGTTTCAATTACCGTGACTAACACACCGCCTACTTCACCATCTTCTAACCGTATAGGACTGTACGAAAAATCAAAAACACATTCTTCCACATATCCATTCCTGTCCAAATAAAAAACAAAGTCGGAGACGCCAACCGGTGTGCCTTGCATCACACCATCAAACATAGGCTTTACAGTAGTCCATATTTCTTCGAAGGTTGTACGTGTGCTGATGCCCAATGCCTGGGGATGTTTTGTGGCGCCAAGTATAGGACGGTAACCATCATTATACAATTGAATATATTCATTGCCCCAGGCTATGTACATACCAAAAGGACAATCAAGCATAATGCGTACAGCGATACGCAAACTTTGGGGCCATTTGTCAGGACTGCCTATAGCTGTTTTCGACCAATCAAAAGAACGGGTGAGTTCTCCCATTTCGCCACCGCCAGTAAGAAATGCCGGTACTGTTTTTTCTTTTGCTATCATGTTTTATCTGCTGGTTCCTGTGAGAATCGATTATACTTCTGAAATTAGAATTAATTTTTTGAACATAATTTATTAAAAGCCTTACTGTCTTTAAAAGTACGACCTAAAACCTCTACAGCCATTGATCTTCTAATTTTTTTTCTGATTTATTTGTAAGTGACTGGCTTCTGAAGGAGATGATTTTGTAACTTAATTATATGCACCAACATATTTCAGGACGAGGCCTCTTATCTGCCTGAATTTTCGCAATACATTTATGGGCTGTGAATGCGTTTTATTATGGTTAAGAGAAAATACCTTCAATATTTTAACGGTAATACCGATTCCAAAATATGCATTGAGTTTGTTTATAGTGGGGCTGGTTCTATAGATAATGCATGATGAAAAATATTCAGCGGATCATACTTTGATTTGATTTGCTGAAGACGTGAATAATGTTGCTGATAATAAAATGCATGCCATGGAGTGCCGGATTTATTCAGTTGCGGATCAGCCAGGTCATTATCAGGATGGGCGATGATACAACCTCCCGCTTGCGATCCCGGAACAGGTGCGCCGCCCTGATCACTCCATAAACTTTGATATGCTTCACGAACCCAGGACATGTATGCTTCAGCTTCTTCAGGCTCAATCCATCCTGCAGTGCAACTGGTTGCAAATATTGCCTTCCGTTGAACGGTTGCTGTTGTATCCCCATCAACTGCATTCACTTGTCCTCCGTAGGTTGCAATACCAACTAAAATACCTTTGAGATTTTTCCATCCGGTGAGGTAATGATAAATTGTTTTTGCTTGTTCATCAGTGAAAGGTTTGTTTAAAAAACCATCTTTTACCTTGAACGCTGTTTTACCCGGATAAAATATATCCGGAAAAGGTTTTAGTGCAAAATCAAGCCATGACATTGTTGTTCTTTTCACTTCGCATTTAATCGCTAAATTTTGATTAAGTATATGCAAAAATTCTTTTACAAGTGGTTCAGATTTTGAGCTATCAGTCACCAGTCCTTTTAATTGAATTTTCCCCACTGCCGCACTAAATAGAAGCATCGTTCCAAAGAAGAATTTGCCATTAGAATCCGGGCTGCTATTCGCTGCTGTCCATTCCCCGAA
>JBDSEE010000047.1:0-6184 GCA_039920245.1 Ferruginibacter sp. | reverse complement strand
TACAGTTATCGTTGTATCCTTTGGATGCAAGAATGACTATGTAAGCTTGAGTGGTACTGATAAATCTACTATCCAGTTTACAGAGAATGGCAGTTCTGCCACCAAAGGATTCCCTAACGTAAAATATATACCTGATGGAACGGTTACAGATGAGTATCTTTCTTTTGAAGATTTTAGTATAAAGACAAAATTGGAAGGCCCGATCGTTGCACCTTCAGACATTACGCTTACTTATTCAATAGATGCGGCTGCCGTTGCAAAATTTAATGCAGATGGCTTAGCAGCTAATCCTGCCTGGAAGAATTTTGTATTATTGCCTGCTTCAAATTTTTCATTGTTAGTTACATCAGATGTGATCAAACAAGGTGAAGTATACGCACCCAAGGTTACCAATAATTTAGTTACGCATCCACAATTAATTGATGGAGCAATTAACTATGTAATTCCTGTAAAAGTTACCAGTAGTTCTTTTGGCTCCTCTATAGGAACAGGAACTATTTTCTTTACTATAATAGGAAACCCATTAGCTGGAGGATATAATGTAACAGGATATTTTTATCATCCGGCATCTCCGAGGGCATTTACAAGGACAGCCCTAGCAGGGGGTTCGTTATCTCCATATTCTGCCAACCAGTTGGTTGTGGAATTGGGAGATTTGGGTGGCGGTGCTTATTATGCCTTAATAACAATACCTGATCCCTTTAATACTACAACAAACCAGGATGTAACTGTTTCCACTTTACCAGGAGGATATATTTCTGTGATTTCTTTTAAAACTGGTTTACCAACCACTAATCCGGGCTATACGCCTGCACTCGCTGGGTTTCCAATAACGGCTAATTATTATAATCCGTTAACCAAAACCTTTTATTTAAGGTATGGTTATTTAGGTGGTACTGGTTATAGGGTAACAGAAGAGATTATTACCCATATATAATAAGATTTTATTTTGAAGAATTTGCTGCCCCTGGTATAATGACCAGGGGCAGTATTTTTTTAAGCGAACTTTCTTTAATTTTATTAAAAAATAAATTGATGCCTAATCCAGAACAACCCAGTCAGATCAATATAGAGATTTCAGAAGAAATATCTGAAGGTGAATACGCTAACCTTGCTATTATTACTCACAGCCATGCAGAATTTGTAATAGATTTTGTAAATGTGATGCCTGGCACTCCCAAAAGCAAAGTGAAAAGCCGGATTATACTTACTCCTTTTCATGCTAAGCGTTTTATGAAAGCAATTATAGAAAACGTGAAAAAATTCGAGACGGCCAATGGCACCATCCAGGATATGGAGTCAGTTGAAATTCCTTTTAATTATGGTGGGCCACCGGCCCAGGCATAGCGTTTCGTAGCAGTTTCCTGATGATAGTGAAGAGTTGGAAGTGGCAGCCAGCCCGGCTGATCGCCAGCCCGAAAGAATTCCTCTCCGACTATCCACTGATCTAGGCATGCATTCTGACGGAGCATTTGGACAGATGAAATTTGAGGAAGATGGATTTTTTTAATTATCCGCTTTGCGGTGAATTACTATCAACTAACAGCAAATAACTCTCAACTAAAGCATCCCCTCGTCTGCAAAGCTAAAGTATCCTTCCTCGCTCACTATAACATGGTCCAATACTTTTATGTCAAAGAAGGCAGCAGCCGTTTTAATTTTATAGGTAAGTTCTTCATCCTGCCTGCTTGGTTTTAAATTTCCAGAGGGATGGTTATGGCTTAATATGATAGACGTGGCTCCATTTTCAAGAGCTTTCTTAAGTATAACCCTCGGATCTGCCACAGTGCCTGTGATACCGCCTTGGCTCACGATCTCAAAATGGTTTATTTTATTAGCCCTGTTTAGGAACATCACTGCAAAAACCTCGTGGTTATAATCCTTCAGGTTTGTTTTTAAATATTCAGAGATTTCCCTGCTGGAGCCAATCTTTTGTTTGCTCCGGATATCCATACTATGTCTTCGCCGGCCTATCTCTAAAGCTGCAGCAATTGTAATTGCTTTGGCTACACCAATACCTTTTATTTTCTGGATATCTTTAAGGCTTAATTTCCCAAGTTCCTCAAGGTTATTATTGCCTAGTTGCATCACCTCTCTGGCAATATCCAATGCAGACTTTTCTTTGTTGCCGTTATTGATAAGGATTGCCAGTAATTCAGCATTGCTTAGCGAAGCAGCGCCGTTCCGCATCATCTTTTCCCTGGGCCGTTCGTCCTCAGCCCAGTTCTTTATGGAGTTAGATGTATTTTTTATATTTTCCATAAAATCAATTAGTTTCCATTAACTAAAGTATTTTCGCAAAACTTTCAAAACAGCATAACAACAATGGAATCCAACGCTAAAATCTTTTCTGGTACAGGATCTCAATACCTGGCGGAAAAAATTGCCAAAAAATTTGGAGAACCTCTAGGTAAAGTAAATATACAGCGTTTTAGTGATGGTGAAATAGGGGTGGAGTTCCAGGAAAGCATAAGGGGGCGGTTTGTATTTTTGGTTCAAAGCACATTTTCTCCTACTGATAACCTGATGGAATTGCTCCTGATGATCGATGCAGCAAAACGGGCATCAGCCTATAAGGTCATTGCAGTAATTCCTTATTATGGTTATGCACGCCAGGATAGAAAAGATAAGCCCAGGGTTGCTATAGGTTCCAAACTTATTGCAAATATGTTGGTAGCAAGTGGTGCAGACAGGGTCATTACCATGGACCTGCATGCACCACAGATTCAGGGTTATTTTGATATCCCCGTTGATCACCTTGATTCTTCAGCCATCTTTATTCCTTATATAGAAAATCTTCAACTGGAAAACCTGACTTTTGCTGCGCCAGATGTTGGCAGTGCAAACAGGATACGGGAAGTAGCCAGTTATTTTGAATGTGAAATGGTGATCTGTGACAAGCATCGTAAAAGAGCAAACGAAATAGCAAGCATGGTGGTAATAGGTGATGTAACTGACAGGGATATTGTACTTATCGATGACATCTGTGATACTGGTGGTACCCTTGCAAAAAGTGCTGGTTTACTTAAAGAAAAAGGAGCCCGCAGTGTGAGGGCGCTTTGTACACACCCCGTACTAAGCGGAAATGCTTATGAAAATATTGAGAACAGCGCTCTTGAAGAACTCGTAGTTTGTGATACTATTCCTTTAAAAAAACAAAGCCCTAAAATAAAAGTACTTTCTACCGACGAACTTTTTGCTGTTACAATCCGCAACGCTTTTGAAAATAAAAGCATTAATAGTTTATTTATAAAAGGTAGGGTACGGCGTGAGAAATAGGCTTCACAGTCTTCTCATACTATTGATATATTTTTCTTTTCATGTCAAATTAGCTATAGCTAGGCTATAGCTAATTTGTAGCTAACCTGTAGCTAAGTTATAGCTAGGTATCTCCCTAAAACCTCTATTGTTACTTCTAACTAACTCTTATATCTCTTCTGGTTAATAATTCTATTGAACAAGAGGATTCACCTTTCCTTATTTAAAATGTAAACTGAAAAGGGTAATTAATTCAAGATTCACAAAAGACTTCTTTGGATAAAACCATTTGTCATTTAACTAACGTATACCTTTTATTTTATGATTGTGGATGGTAATACTCAAAATACTTTAACCACCAATAGGCAAACCCCTGGCATTTCCTTACCTTTGCGCCTCATAAAAAAATTAATAATGAAAACAATTACTATCGAAGGACAACTGAGGACCGAAAGCGGAAAAAAAGCCACCCGCCAACTTCGCTCTCAGCAACTCGTGCCAGGTGTAATTTACGGTGGTAAATCAGAGATTAACTTTTCTGCCCCTGCATCTGCATTTAAACCTATTGTGTACACCTCAGAATTTATGCTTACTGAGATCAAAATTGATGGCAGTTCGTATACATGCATACTGAAAGATCTGCAATTCAACAAAGTAACTGACCTTTTAACCCACGTCGATTTCCTGGAACTTGTGGAAGATAAGAAAGTGATTGCTTCACTTCCTTTGAAATTTGTTGGTACGCCTACGGGCGTTAAGGCAGGCGGAAAGCTGGTGACTAAAATGAAGAACATCAAGATAAAAGCTTTTCCAAAATATTTGAAAGAACATATCACTGTGGATATTAATAGCCTGGAGCTTAATGGCAACGTCAGGGTTGAAGATATAATCGCAGAAAATATGGAAGTATTGAATTCACCTAGAATTCCGATTGCTTCTGTAACAATGACAAGGCAACTAAAACAGGAAGAAGCGACTGTTCCAAAAACTGCCGTTGCTGCTCCTGCAAAGACTGCTGCTCCTGCTGCTACTCCTGCAAAAAAATAAACTAGTATTACCTCATTTATACATGCCCTCTTGTAGGGCATTTTTTTTTACACTTGGGGAATTTTAAGTTGGTATGGGATTAGTGGTGGGGAAATTTTTGCTTAATAAGTTTCCCTAACATTAATATAAAAACAGGCTCAACAAAAGTTTTTATTGAGAATCAATTGATAATATAAAAACTTTGACGTGATTTCCACATTTCTCTTAATGGGAATCTAATTTGGTAATAAAATAAATGATTTGTTAAAATCCTTCCACCCTTAGATTTCGATATCCATACGTTAAACTTCCTAAAATCCTCTTTTTTAGAATTACTCTTTATCCCGGGTCTTCGTAAGATCCATCCCGTTTTTAAATCTATTATTCTCAGATTGCCTCAAACCATTTTTCTTAATTTATAAATAAGAACGTATGAACGAAATCTATTGTACGCCCGGAAAAGCCATTGGTTTTTCCTTTCTAAGACACACGCTAATTAAGAGCATCTCGCTTTTATTATTGTGTGTCTTTTTGTATACGGGGGCTAACAGCTTTCCCGTATTTTTTAATTCAGCAAAAACAATTCATGCCATGCCGGCAAATTGTCTTGCTTGTAAATCAGAACAAGCAGCCCTAACAACGCCGTCTGTTTTTAATAACCTAATGATGAATGGGTCTTATTACCTGCTGTTACCCACATGCCAGTTAATAGGGCCTAACCGTACTTGCGAGTCTACGGACAGGGTTATCTTTATTGGAACAGTGGATATGGCGGGAGTTAATCCCACTTATGAATTCACGCTCACTTCCAATACTGCAAACGCCGTAATATCTGGCACTTCCTCGGGTACCTATACTGGTCCCGTGCAATTAAGATTAGTTCCCGGTCCGGGAGGTTTTTTTACTGCAAATGGTTCAGTTACCGTAAATTTTATGGTATCACAGGGGGGTGTAGTTGTCACTACTTGTACCCAGACGATGATAATCGATGCATTGCCAATTGCGAATGCGGCAGCCTTAAGTGCTTGCGTTTCAGGTGGCAATACAGCCGTATTTAATTTAACGAGTTTAATTCCTACTATTAATGGAGGATTTGCTAATGACGTAACATTCTTTTCTGATTATTTATTAAATAATCCGATTGCCACCCCTGGTGCTTATGTTTCCACTAGCGGGGTTGTTTGGGCAAGAGTAGAAAGTGCAACCACTGGTTGTATAAACGTTGCTCCAATTTCTTTGGCAGTAGTGCAAAACCCTACTTGTATTATTACCGGGCCACAACAAAGTTCTATTTGTGCAAACCGTACAGGTCTTACATTCAGTGCTCCAGCCGATCAGGGTGGATATGCCTGGACAGTAACAGGAGGAACAATTACCTCTGGCGCAAATACAAATCAAATTACAGTTACAGCGGGCGCATCAGGCACCCTATCTGTTTCACTTACTATTACCAGTAATAATGGTTGTGTAAGTTCATGTAATGTTCAAATTCCAATTGTCGCACTTCCGGTTTGTGCTATCACAGGTAACAATGTGATATGTGCAGGTCAGTCAACCAGCTTCACAGCAACTGGCGGAACAAGCTACTCATGGACAGGTCCAGGTGGCTTCACAGCAACAACAGCAACTATAAGCAACTTAACCGTTGCAGGAACTTATACAGTTAATGTATCTAATGCAAGCGGATGTACCAGCTCGTGCAGCAGGGATCTTACCGTTAATGCGTTACCAGTATGTGCTATCACAGGTAATAATGTGATATGTGCAGGTCAGTCAACCAGCTTCACAGCAACTGGCGGAACAAGCTACTCATGGACAGGTCCAGGCGGCTTTACTGCAGCAACAGCAACTATCAGCAACTTAACTGTTGCCGGTACTTATACAGTTACAGTAACCAATG
>JBDSEE010000046.1:0-9791 GCA_039920245.1 Ferruginibacter sp. | reverse complement strand
TTCGTAATAAAAGCTGATTTGTTGTAGTATTTTTTCGAAGGAAATGGTTTTAATTGATAACCAGGCATTTGTGTTTTTCATACTCTCTCCATACTCTCACTATGCTTTCACCATACTGTTAGCATAGACCCGGACCTCATTCTCCTTCTCTTTCTATTAGAGATTATCCAAATGAGCTTTTATTGATAAACAGTTAGTTATCTTTTTTCATGCTTTCGTTATGCTTTATGTAAGGGATATGTATGGAGTATCTATGGGATATCCATCCTGTATGAGTAGTTGTCTTATACTGAAAAGACATTACAGGTAATAAAATTCTACGGGTAAGGCTTTACAGTAGTTTACATAGATATAGATTTCGCTTTACAGTAGTTTCTTTTTTCCCATTTTTTCATAAGTGGCATCTTAGCGAGGTGTACTGATTGCCTGGGATATGCCGTTGCTAAATTGTTTCTGTAAATTGCTTTATATAAAACAGGATCCACAAGATTGAAATACCAGGTCTACGTTATTGAACTCTCTAAACGGGTGTTTACAGAGAATGCTAAGTTTCGTAATGCGAATCCACAGTTTAATGGGGTACTTGAATGCCTGTATGTAGGCATGACCAGTAAAACACCTGCAGAACGTTTGAAGCAGCATAAAACCGGGTATGTAAACAAAAAAGGTATAAAGCTTTCTGCATATTTAGCCCAGAAATACGGATCCTATCTTCGCCCTAGCTTGTATGACCATATTAACCTAAAGCCAATGACAAGAGAACAAGCGCTGAAAGCGGAAGAAAAACTCGCCTGGGATTTGCGAAAACAAGGTTATGCTGTGTGGTATAATTGAAAGAAAAATTAAGCTCGTTGTCGGCATTACATTTAATGAATTGATCTTATGCGATGTTAATAATAAGCTGTTATCGTTAATTACAAATCTTACAACGCTGCAAAACATTAGTATTTAAACATTAGTTTTAGTGAGCTTAATCAAAACTAATTCTACTGCGCATGGAAGTGCATCATTCACATCATCCAACACATAAAAAGAAATGGAGCGAATACCTGCTGGAATTCTTTATGCTTTTCCTGGCTGTATTTTTAGGTTTTTTGGTAGAAAACCAACGAGAGCATATGGTGGAAAAGGACCGTGCAAAAGAATATGCCAAAAACTTTTTGATAGATCTAAAAAATGATACTACAGAACTTAACAACACAATATTTTTTGATAAGAATACCAGGCTAATGATTGATAGCCTGGTGCAACTTATAAGTACAGAAGATATACATTCAAAGGGTGGGGAACTATATTATATTTCTTCTAAAGCCATTTTTTTTTATACTACGGACTGGAATAAAGCAACAATTAGTCAGCTCGTTTCTTCAGGAAATTTGAGGTATTTTACCAATCCACAACTTGTTAATAAGATAAATGTATATAATACCATCACTGCTAATATTTCGAATTCACAGCGGGTAATTGGCGAATCTACACACCAATCTTCTATCTACGCAAATCAGATCTTTAAAGCTGCATCACTGCTAATGTTTCAATCCACTTCTGTAAATGATATCTATACAAAGCAGCTTTATAGCGATTCGCTGCGGCATTTTAATATGCCTTTGCAATCTTATGATGAAGGGCTTATAAACGCTTATGGTAATGCGATGACACAGTCAGTTCCCCTCCGTATGTATCTGCTCAGTATTTATCCTGAAGCCAAAAAACAAGCTATAGAAATAATTGAACTGCTTAAAAAAGAATATCATTTAAAAGATGAGTGAAGAAGAAAAAATAAACCAGCCAGTGGACGACAGTCAACCGTTAACAGAAGAAAATAAAACTGCAGAGCAACAACAAACTGAACATATGGAAGTACACAAACATCCGCACCACGTAACACATAAAAAGAAATGGGGAGAATATCTGCTGGAATTTTTAATGTTATTTCTTGCTGTATATCTTGGCTTTGTTGCAGAGAATATCAGGGAGCATAACGTGGAAAAGAAGAATGAAAAAGAAATGATTGCAGCTTTATATAATGATATAAAAGTGGATACATCTAACCTCAATATTATTATTAATAAATACATGCCCGAACATGAAAATTGGGAAGATTCTGCTCAGATTTTTATAAGTTCCTTACAAATTAAAGGCAATGAAAAAAAAATAGCCCGTGCAATGATGAATGCTACCAATTGGAACCTATATGTACCGCCCCAGGTTTCATTTGACATTCTTAAAAGTTCTGGAAATTTTAAGTTTATAAGTAACGAAAATGTGAAGCATGGAATTATTAAGATGAACTCATTATTAAACAACTATATAATTTATAGCCAGTTTGTAGTTGCAACAGAACATCTGGTTGATACCACTACAGCAGGAATTATACCCAGAAGACCATTACAATATTTGATTGCAAAAGCCTACGAAAAAACAAATGCATCGTACGGATCCATAACAGGTGAAGACGTGCCGGAAATCACTATGTTTAAAACTTACGATAAAGCAAGGTTCGACAATTTTCTTCAAAAGATAGACCAGGTAGATTATTTACTGCATGATTTGTTTGGGTTATATAAAAGTATTTTGAAAGAAGAAACTATACTAGTGGATTTGTTGAATAAAGAATATGATTTAGACAATGAGTGAAGAAGAAAACATAAATCAGTCAGCGGACGATAATACATCTTCAACAGAAGAAAAAAAACTGTTACTGAACCATCAACTATTAACTATCAACCATCAACGAACATGGAAGTACACAAACATCCGCACCACGTAACACATAAAAAGAAATGGGGAGAATATTTGCTTGAATTTTTGATGCTTTTTCTTGCTGTTTTCTTAGGTTTTGTTGCAGAAAATATCCGGGAGCATTCAGTTGAAAAAAATAGAGAAAAACAATACGCCAGATTATTATTATCTGATTTAAGAACCGATTCCATGTACTTCGTTAATAGAACAGAACTACTTGAAAGCAGGCTTAAGAAACATGCGCTATTCTTTCATTTAATGACCGATTCTGCTACCGCTTCCAATAAACAAGTAATTAATGCTTTTCTTCCTCTTTTTTATTTTTATGAAGTAAGAATTACGCCTGGTACTTATAACCAAATGAAAACTTCCGGAAGTTTAAGATATATAGAAAACGAACATCTTATAACTGCACTTGAGCAATATTATGTAGCGATGTTGGTAAGAACAAATATCGCAATTGATGCAGGACACCAATTTTATTCAAATATTATTTACCCCTTTTTTTTAAATCACATTCGCATACAGGATATTGATGATGAAGGAGATTCTGTAAAAGTAGTTAACCCGGTTATTATAAATCGCACTAAAGAAACAGATCAGCAACTGCTGAATATTGTGGGAAACTATGGTAGTGATCAGTTTTTACAACAAATCCGTTACATAGAACCACTGATTAAAAAAAATCACGAACTCATAAGTTTTATCAAAGAGGAATACCATATTAAATAGATATTGATTTGTTTTTAGAATGAATGAAGAAAAAAATATAAAGAACAGTCAACAGAAAATGAAAATATTTCTGAAGATAACTTTCAACACATAACACTTAACACACAACACAACAAAGAGGATATGGAAGTACACAAACACCCACACCACGTAACACATAAAAAGAAATGGGGAGAGTACCTGCTGGAATTCTTTATGCTTTTTCTTGCTGTGTTCCTTGGTTTTGTTGCAGAAAATATTAGAGAGCACTATACCTTTCGAGAAAGCGAAAAACAAAGTATACAAAGCCTGATAAAAGGTATAGCAAGTGATACTGCCCAATTGCAACATGTTATTAATGCTAACGTAAAAGTTATACATCACTTAGATAGTTTGGTGCAGTTAAGAGATGCAGATTTAAGCATTAAAGAAAATAAAAGATCGTTTTTAACACATGTCCTCATCGGTTTTTCAGAAGACTGGTATTTTAGAACAAATGATGCAGCCTTCCAGCAGCTAAAATCTTCAGGCACACTTAAATTAATACATAAGCAAAATATTGTTGACAGTATTTTTAAATACGAAACGCTAAACAATTCGGTTACTTCCCAGCATGAAGATTGCTATTGGGTTTTCAAGGAATCAGTTTTAGATTTTAAGCATTCCCTCAACACATTTTTTTACAGGGATACAAGTGTGATGACATATTCTTTGGGTTATGACAATAGCGGTATTGAATTTAAAAACGTTGATGCCGTTCAAATAATCCCAGAAAAAGTAAAAATTTTATTTGGTGATGCTGCACTTATGGCTGCCCCTGATGAAGCTTATGTGAATCTTATGCAAGACCTCCTATCTTATGGGAAAAGATTAATAGCTTTTTTGAAGAAAGAATATCATTTAGAAAATGAGTGAAGAAGAAAAAATAAATCTGCCAGTGGACGACTGTCAACCCTCAACAGAAAATAAAAATGTTGCTGAACCATCAACTATTAACCATCGACTACAAACTAACGAAATGGAAGTACATCATCATCCTGACCTGAATCATAAGAAGAAAAAATTCAAAGAGTATTTTTTGGAATTCTTAATGATATTTCTTGCAGTAACAATGGGTTTTATTGCTGAAAATTTAAGAGAGCATTTTACAGATAAAGAAAAGGCAAAACAAAGTATCAAGACTATTATAACCGCTATTGCAAGTGACACCTTACAATTGAATACTATCATAACTTCCAATAAACTCTCACTTCAGTACCTGAATAAGTTTATAAAATTAAGAGGAGCTAATTTATCTGTCAATCAAACTAAAAAGCAATTTTATGACGATGTTGCCAATGGCTCTTATAATGATGTTTACTTCAGGAGCAATGATGCTGCATTTCAGCAATTGCAAACTTCGGGAACATTACGTTTGATTAATAAGCCGGGTATTCTTGACAGCTTGTTTCAATACCAGCATAACACGGAAATAACTTTAAGGTTGGAGGCTGACCATTATTATTTT
Source organism: Ferruginibacter sp. (assembly GCA_039920245.1). Lineage (GTDB taxonomy): Bacteria > Bacteroidota > Bacteroidia > Chitinophagales > Chitinophagaceae > Ferruginibacter. Next base: position 4,831 of record JBDSEE010000046.1, on the reverse strand, counting down.
AGCAAACTCGTTTGGGAAGGCATGTCAAAGTTAATAGATGTAACGTACACAGTTAATTCCTTCAATTCTGAAAATTTTTCTTCTGAAGTATATGGCAGTTATAAAGTACCCGAAGGAACAGACCTGGCTTTTAATTATGATAAAATAACAGTTAACAAAATATTTAATGATGCAAGTGTTTTAACGCTTAATACGCAGTTATACCTTGGTACATTGAATCAACAATTAGTGTATGGTAAAAAATTAATTCGGTTGCTTAAAAAAGAATATCATTTAGAAAATGAATAATTATGGAAGTACACAAACATCCACACCACGTAACACATAAAAAGAAATGGCAAGAATACCTGCTGGAATTCTTTATGCTTTTTCTTGCGGTTTTTTTAGGTTTTGTAGCCGAGAATTGGCGTGAACATATTGTAGAAAAACGAAAGGAAAAAGAATATATGTTTGCTTTGTCCTCAGATTTAAGTTCTGATACTATAATCATTAATAAATCCATAGAATATAATAATGATATTTATAAAAGCGATTCTATACTTCTCCGTTTATTAGATAATCTTAATAAAGATTCAGCATCCGTTCGTGAAGTATTTAAACACTTTTCAAGAACCACAAATTTTTGGGTGGATTTCAATGAAGACAAGACCTTTGAACAACTCAAAAGCACAGGTGATTTCAAATTAATTAAAAACAGTATTGTATTAGACAGCATGTCTAAATACTATTTACAGGTGGCCAGGGATAAAATTTTCAGAGATGAAATACAATCTCAATTGCAGATTACATATAATCTCGCAGATAGAGTTTTCGACGCTTATGCATTTAATAATGATCAATATCCACAAACGAAACTAATTACAACAGATATTCAGCTCATAAAAGAATATCGTAATAAGCTTTATCATTTAATCATCTACTATAAAGATTTTATTCTTCACATGCAAAGACTTAAACAGAAGGCTATAGACTTTATTTCTGTAACTCAAAAAGAATATCATTTAGAAAAGGAATAATTATGGAAGTACATCATCCACACCATCCAACACATAAAAAGAAATGGACAGAATACCTGCTTGAATTCTTTATGATATTTCTTGCTGTCTTCCTGGGCTTTATTGCTGAGAATATAAGGGAGCAAATTGTAGAAAAGAGTAAAGGAAAAGAATATATAAGATCTTTTTCAGAAGACCTGCAAAAAGATCTAAAACAACTTTCAAACGTTATACCCCAGGTAGTAGAAAGGAAAAGGAGATTAGATTCTTTAAACTATTACCTGCATCATATAGACCAACATACGGCGGAACTATATTATTATGCACGCCATAGTACCCGTCCTGCTTCTTTTGCCCCGAACGACAGGACAATCGTACAACTTAAAAATTCAGGTGGCTTCCGCCTTGTATCCAATAAGGAATCTGTTGATAGCATAATGCGTTACCAGACATTTTTAGACCGCTATCAATATGCATTGAGCAGGGATGCCGAGGAGGTAGAGCATCTTCATAGCTACCTGAGTAAATTATTTGATGCTTCTGTATTTGAGACAATGATAGATAGTGTAAATATTATCCATAAACCCCTGGGAAATCCTCCCATACTATCAAAAGATCCAGCTTTGATAAATGAATTTAGCTATTATATTCACCAGCGCATCACAACAACTTACGTGGAAATACAGATCTTACAAAGAATACAACTTATAGCCAGCAAAACCTTAAAATTTCTTGAGGAAAAATATCATTTGAAGAATGAATAATTATGGAAGTACACAAACATCCACACCACGTAGCACATAAAAAGAAATTGGGAGAATACCTGCTGGAATTCTTCATGCTGTTTCTTGCAGTGTTCCTTGGTTTCCTGGTTGAGAACTACAGGGAGAAAGTGACCGATCGTGAAAAGGAAAAACAGGCCATAGAAAGTTTAGTAAAATGCCTGGCAAGTGATACCGTGCAATTAAATGTAATTATCAATTCCAACTTTAAGGTAATGAACCACCTTGATAGTTTAGCTTTTTTTAAAAACGCTGACCTTGCCAATGAGGAAATGAAAAGAAGATTTTTATTGCACGGCATGATTGGGTTCAATGAAGACTGGTATTTTAAAACCAATGATGCTGCGCTTCAGCAATTAAAATCTTCAGGCATATTAAGGCTTATCCGAAAACAAAACATCAGCGACAGCATTTTTAAATACGAACTAAAAAACAAAACTACCATTTCACAGGAGACGGATACTTATTATTTATGGAAAAAAAGTTTAGATGATTACATGAATGCAGTAGATTATACCTATTTCAGAGATAGCAATGCTATAAAATATTTTTATAAGGAAAATTATTTCCAGTTTGAAATATTAAAACCAGTTGCCTTTCCTATAACTACAGACAAGGAGAAACTCAATAAAATCTTCGGCAATGCTGCCCAGTTAGCCGCATCAGAAGAATTTTATGGTATCAATATGAAAGACCAGTTAGCTTATTGCATTGTGTTGATTGGTTTTTTAAAATCAGAATATCAATTGGAAACAGAGTAATATGGAATGCACGAGCATTTGCACTTTGTGACTTAAAAAAATTTCCACCTTTCGCCGGACCGGTCAAATAAAAAACCTCCCGGTAAGGAGGCTTTTAAATTTTTTACTGCTGTTGCAGCTTCTTAGGTAATGGTGTTTGTGTAGGATATTGGTGGTTGGTTATTTGGTTAGGATATTGGATGTTGATGATGTAAAAGTAGATTTTTGATTTTTGGGAGATTGTAGAGGTGAGTGTTGAGTTTTTGTAGAAGTTTTTCTAAGGGCTTTTTACTATGACCCTTAAAGTCCGTTGACTTATAAGCCACACCCTTCTACCTTGTGTATGTGGATATCAAAAATAAAGTTGGCAAAAGAATTAAAGAGTTAAGGACTGAATTAAAACTCTCACAGGAAGCCCTTGCTTATGACGCTGAAGTAGACAGAACTTACATAACCGATGTTGAAAACGGACGCAGAAATGTATCTGTTGAAATCTTAGAAAAAATAATTGCAGCCTTGCAGGTATCCATTTCCGAATTCTTTAATTCAAAAGAGTTCAAGAAATGAGTAGCAGCATTTACCCAGGTGATATTATTTCCCATACGCAAATGTGTATTGAAGAAGGTGGTATTATGTTGCAACGAGGAATGAATTTCAGATTATGTGGTAACACTTCCGTAATTCTAATTTCAGTGAGAAAAGGATCACCTTATGCTGATTCAGTTCTTGATAGTGGTAAAACGTTGATTTATGAAGGCCATGATGTTCCTAAAAATGTACATCATTCTCCGAAAACTGTTGATCAAGTGCCCTACACAACCAAAGGTTCCATTACACAAAATGGAAAATTTTATAAAGCAGCCGAAGATTATAAAAAAGGTAACGAACCAGAAGTGGTAAAAGTTTATGAGAAGATAAAAGATGGCATTTGGGTTTTCAATGGAATATTTGAACTAGTGGATGCTTGGCAAGAATTATCTGATAAGAGGCAAGTATATAAATTCAAGTTGTTAGTTACTGATAAGACAATAGATCAAAAACAAAAGCGGATTATAGAAATGAATGATTTAGATCATAATAGAATAATTCCAAGTGCAGTGAAAATAGAAGTATATAAAAGGGATAAAGGCAAGTGTGTTACATGTGGTAGTTTAACAAACCTTCACTATGATCATATCCTTCCATACTCAAGAGGGGGCACATCATTAAAAGTAGAAAATATTCAGTTATTATGTGCAAGGCATAATTTGAAGAAAAGAGATAAGATTGAATAAGTTATAATGAATTTATTTGCCTATTAATATTTGAGGCTGCTTAATCCTCCTTCGTCTTTCCTTTTACTCTTCTTCGCAAATTTGCGAACATGACCCGAACAAGACCCGAACAAGACTCGGACAAGAGTCGAAGAAATCCTTAAACTGTATCTTTATAAAATAATATTCTTATGCTTAGCAACAACGATATACTTAAAAAATTAAGGGTAGCACTCTCTCTCCATAATGAAGACATCATTAAAATACTGGAGCTGGTAGATTTTAAAATCACCAAGGGTGCACTTGGAGATCTTTTTCGTAATGAAGACCATCCTGGCTATGTGGAAGCTGGCGACCAGGTGCTCCGTAATTTCCTGAACGGATTGATCATTTACAAACGGGGACGATTGGCGGAGCCAAAGAAGGACATAAGAGAAGAAGACCTTCCCGGCAAAGAAAGAAAGGATATGGGACAGGGGAAATAAGCAGTCGACAGTCAGGAGTGTTAAGTCAGCAGTGTTCAGTCAGCAGTCTTCAGTCTTCAGTCAGCGGTCATGAGTCATAAGTCAGCAGTCATCAGTCTGCAGTCTGCAGTCTTGATTTCTTTTGTTAGTTTTTTTTAATGATCCCTTCCAGTTTAATTAGCCTTTCTTCCAGGAGCTCGTTTTTTTCTTTTAGTGCATCATTTTCCTGTTGCAATATTGTAGTTCTTTTTTCTAATGCCTGTATGGCAATTAAACTCACACCTAAAAAATCCTGTTGGTTAATTGTGGTATCGCAACCTATTTCGCCGAGCTTATCCCGTCCAAAAGCTTTATAAAAATCCTGCGCCATAGGACCATAATGCCTGAAAGTTTTTGGATCCTGTGTTTTATAGTTCCATGTATATTGAGGCATATTGGCAATGCTTTTTAAAAACTTTTCACCATCAACGGGTATAAAATTTTCTTTGAAACGTACATCACTAAAAGCTACCCATGAATTGCCACCCGGTTGTACATACACGCCAATATTAGTGCCTGTAAAAAATCCATAACCATTTACAAATCGTGCCCTGAAAC
>JBDSEE010000045.1:0-8510 GCA_039920245.1 Ferruginibacter sp. | reverse complement strand
TAGGCATCAACAGCGGCGAAATGATCTCTGGAAATATAGGATCTGCAAGCCTGCGCCGCCTTGACTATACTGTAATTGGTGATACTGTAAATACTGCTCAACGCCTTCAGTCAGCTGCCGGTCCTGGGCAGATCATCATCAATGAATTTGCTTATGAAAAAGTAAAGCAGTCTTTCAATTGTCGTAAAGTGGGCGAAGTTTCTTTAAAAAATAAATCAAAACCTGAAATGGTTTTTGAAGTAATGGATTGATGGATAAGTTTTTTTCTAGTTTAGAACTTCACAGATCATTGTTGCACTTTATCCCGGATTTTTTTGGGATCACAAACTTTTACATTGCTTAAGCAGCAAAAATCAAGAACTGCCCCTAAATAAAAAGAGGCTACCGTTACGGCAGCCTCCTGACTTATTAACCCAAAAAATATGATTACTGTATTACCAGTTTTTCTGTGAATACAACTTGTTTTTGTTCGTCCAGCACTTTCACCATGTACATTCCTTTTGATGGCTTACTCAAAATTTTCATGGTTTGCGTTTGTGTTCCTTTTGTAATATTTACAGTCTTTGACTGGATTGCCCTGCCAGCAAGATCAGTAAGCACAATTGTATAATTACCTTCTTTCCTGTTTTCAAACACAACATTAAATACAGCATCCGTTACAGGATTTGGAAAAAGTTTATTATCTCCTTGTTGAATATCTCTTGACACAGGAATAGTAGATGTGAAAGCATTTTGTCTTGCAGCATCGGCTTCTTTTTGGAATAGTAAATTACCGTTAGCCAGGTCAGAAGCATTGTACTTAACATCAGAACCTTCGATTTTCACTGCAGCCAAATTATCCAGGGTAAATTGAAAATATCCTTCAAAACTATTTGCACTGCTAACTACGATTTTCCCATCTGCACTAACAGCAGCACCGTTAGTTGTGTATGTTGCAGGCAAGCCGGTGATAACGCCTTTATGCGTAGCAATGCGGCTACTGATATCAACAATAAAAACATGGTGTGATGCAGAAATGATGTATAATTTACCATAAGCATCAGCGATCATATCGCCACCCCAACTGCTGCATTTATTATGCACCGAAGCTTCATTTTTTTCAGCATCTACAAGGTTTCCGAGGTCGGTGATCACTGGCGTGCGGGCCGTAGTGAATTTAATAAGGTGGTTACCATCATTGGTTATGGCATAGCCATTTCCGTCAGCAGCTATAACCATACGTGTAATATGATTTGCCTCATCGTTTGCGTCACCAAATTTTAATACATCGCTTTGCATTGTATAGAAAGCAGGTGTTTCTTTTTTTATGTCAAGATTTACCCAGCGTAATTCATTCATACGCATCGGTGTAAAAAATAATCGGTTACTGCGGTTATCCAGAGCTGCAGCAGCCACAAAACTTGTAGTGGGATAATCACGATTTGAAAAAATATTTCCATTTGCAGTAGCAGCTTCAGTTACAGTTGTTTTTGTTTTTGCATCTGTAAGTGTGAATGCTGTTTTGCTCCGTTGAAATATTGTGTTGCCAACCTTGCCATTGGCAAGATCTACCTGGCGGATGTTCATCCATACATAATCGCTATTGCCATCGCCGGTTATTGCGTATGCAATATTGCTGGTCTGGGCAAAGGATGAAAAGGATGAAACAAGTAAAAACGCGAAGAGTAAATGTTTAAAGTTCATAAGTAAGAGGTTAAAGTGATGATTGAGAAAACTAATTTACTACAATTAATATTAAGGCACCATAAAATTTTAAGAATGGTATTGTTCTATCGCTTTCTTTACTGTTCCATGGCTCATCAGTAATCTACGGGCCACTTCATAGTCGTTTAGCTTAAGTTGGTTCATGACCATTTTCACTCCTCTGTCAACCAGTTTGTCATTGGTTAGTTGCATGTTCACCATTTTGTTATCCTCTACTCTACCCAATTGTATCATCACAGTAGTTGATATCATATTTAATACCAGTTTTTGTGCCGTACCGCTTTTCATCCTGGTGCTGCCCGTAACAAACTCCGGGCCTACTACTACCTCAATAGGAAAATTAGCAGCTTGGCTTAATGGTGCATCTGGATTACAACAAATACTGCCAGTAATAATGCCTGCCTCCCTGCATTTCTCCAATGCTTTTATTACATAGGGAGTAGTACCACTTGCGGCAATTCCAATAACTACATCTGCTGAGTTTACATGGTGCTGTTGCAAGTCTAGCCAGCCTTGTTCTGTATCATCCTCGGCAAATTCCACAGCTTGTGTTATAGCCTTATTACCACCCGCAATAATACCTATTACCAGAGTAGGTGGTACTCCAAAGCTTGGAGGACATTCACTTGCATCTACAATACCCAGCCTGCCGCTTGTGCCTGCGCCAATATAAAAAAGCCTTCCGCCCAGCAACATCTTGTCAACAATTGCCTGCACAAGTAAGTCTATTTGTGGAATGATTCTGCTGATGATCTCCGGCACTTTTTTATCTTCTTCATTAATGTTCACCAGTAATTGGTAGGTCGTCATCTTATCCAGGTGACGATAATAAGAATCTGCTTCTGTTATTTTTTCAAATGCCATGTTTTACCCTCATGTATTTTGTTTGTGAAAATGGATCAATCCTTCCATGGGATTTTTAATTACTTGCCCCAATTGCAACTCGTATGAATTACAAAGTTCATTCAATACATCTTTAAAAACAAATGCAACACTTCCTGTAAAGTGTATTGGCAAACTCCAGCTTTCTCTGTATTTGTAAATATGATTAAAGAAAAAATCATTGAATCCATCTTCAATAATATTTTCAATCATATAGTGTCCACGATTTTCAGAAAGGAAAACTGCATAGCTTGCCAGGTATCGGTTTGGTAATGGTTTTTTATAAACTGCATCAAGTATCTCAGACGGGGTTGTATTAAATTTTGAATTGAATCTATCCATCAGGTCTGCATCAAAGGTATTGTAAAGATAATACTGAATGATTTTTTTGCCCAGGTAAGCTCCGCTCCCTTCATCACCAAGTACATATCCAAGACCAGGACTATTCTTTACGATTTTCTTTCCATTGTAATAACCGGAATTGGAGCCAGTGCCCAGAATACAGGCTACACCTTTATCATTCCCGCATAGCGCCCGTGCTGCACCCATCAGGTCATGATCCACAGAAATAACTGCATCTTCAAAAACTGTTTGCAAGGCATGCATTACTATTTTTACATTCACAGGATTACTACACCCAGTGCCATAAAAATAAACATTTGAAGGCATTGAATTTTTAATCTTAGGCAAAAGTTCAAGATGTATGATATTGGCAATCTGGTCTGCGGATAAAAAATAAGGACTCAGGCCCTGGGTGCTAACAATCTTTTTTTTATTGCCGCTGATTAAACACCACTCCGCCTTTGTGGACCCACTGTCAGCAATTAAAATATCATTCATCTATCGTTTCAGTTTAATGCGTCAAGGTAAAACAATACGTGAAATTAGTCGCAAAAAATATATCCATAGAAACAAAAAATTACCTTCGCACACAAACTTTTAAAAAAGGGGCCGCTTTGGCTGTTTTTTAGGTAAACAGGTTTTAGTATAAAATTGTAGAATGGAAAACAAGAGATTAAAGATCTGGCTGCCGATGCTAATGAGTTTATGTATGATTGCAGGTATGTACCTGGGGTACAAAATGAGGGATGGAATTCCTGGAAAGAGTTTTTTTTACATGGAAAAAAGACGCCCGTTACAGGAGATCATGGACCTTATTGAAAACCGGTACGTAGATGAGGTAAACTTGGATACCCTTGCCACACCTGCTATTGAAGCCATGCTCGAAAAGCTGGACCCACACAGCACATATATTCCTGCATCCGACCTGGCTGAAGTAAATGAGGAGATACAGGGAAGCTTCTATGGAATAGGTATCGAGTTCAATATTTTTGATGACACCTTGCATGTGATCAATGTGCTTAAAGATGGCCCCTCTTATCTTTCTGGATTAAAGACAGGTGATAAAATATTAAAGGCCGGGGATAGTCTTGTTTCAGGACATAAGATGATGACAGAAGACATCCGTCGCATACTTCGTGGGCCTTTGGGGAGCACAATAGCGCTTAACATTCTTCGAAATAAATCCAGGTTAAATCTTACTGTAAAAAGAGGCATAATTCCCATCAGCAGTGTAGATGCTTCATATATGCTTGACTCTGGCATTGGCTACATACGATTAAATAAATTTTCTACCCAGACCTATAGGGAATTCATGATTAGTCTTACTGACCTAAAAAAGAAAGGCATGCAAAAACTTGTTCTTGACCTAAGGGGTAATGGTGGTGGTGTGCTAGAGGAAGCTGTAGAAATAGCAGACGAATTCCTGGATGCTGATAAGTTAGTTACTTATACAGAAGGCAAGCATGTAAAGAAAAAAGAATATCGATGCCGCAGGCTGGGCCAGTTTGAAAAAGGCGGTCTTGTTATCCTTGCAGATGAGGGAACCGCCAGTGCAAGTGAAATTTTAATGGGATCAGTACAAGACTGGGACAGGGCTACTATTATTGGCAAGAGAAGCTTTGGAAAAGGCCTGGTGCAGGAACAATATGACCTCAGTGATAAAAGCGCACTTCGCCTCACCATCGCCAGGTATTATACCCCTTTGGGTAGAAGCATACAAAGATCTTATGCCAGTGGTGGTAAGGCTTATTATGAGGACATTGCAAAACGCTATGCTCCTGGGTATAAAGACTCGATGATCCAGAACGTCAAATCGTTTTTTACTACAAGGGCAGGTAAGAAACTATACGGCGGCGGCGGCATTACACCTGATTATTATATCAATGGCGATACGGGCAGGATTGGTGCAATTACTGCCAGGTTATATTCTAAAGGATTACTTGGGGATTATGGATATAGGTATGTTACTGCAAATGGAGGTTTTATAGAACAGTATAAAACGCCGATGCAGTACGTTCGGTCATTTAATATCACAGAAGAAAACTGGAAATTCTTTGAATCGATGGCTTCTAAAGATTCTATAAATCTTACAGGTATTACCGGGGCAGAAAAAAAGTTTTTATATAATTCACTAAAAACCTCCATAGCCCGCCAGGTATTTCGCACAGAAGGATATTTTGAAGCCATTAATGTAGATGATAATTTCGTTAAAAAAGCAATGGAAGTTTTAAGAGCTGGAAAATAAAAAAAACCTCCTGGAAAGGAGGTTAATTTTTTTTACAAACTCGTATAATCGTCATATTGCAATCGGAGTAACCCTTTTGCAGTTTCAAAATTAACTTTTAAATCCCGCCTCCATTGTAGATACAATGATCAATGCTTTGTAGCAGCAATTCTACTTTGAATTTTTTGTTATCAATTTATCTCAAAGCTAAGCACTTTCTTAAATAATTAAAGCCCCGATGGGAGGCTTTAATTATTTTTTTCTCAACTGTCTTTAACAGTTTCGAGGCCATGATCTTTGGTTAGAAAGTTGGATTAGGTGGTTTTTTTAGGACATCGTCTTTTTCAACGGGATATTGATTTATGCAGTAAAATTAGGTAGATCAAACACATCACGAAGTAGTTTACAATATCTCTATAATGTAGATATACATCCAATTCTGGCATAACGACCTTTTTTAAATCATTAACTTTGTTCCCTAAACTCAAAAAAATTTATGTGGCTGAATAACGTATTAGAAACCATCGGAAATACTCCTTTAATCAGATTGAATAACATCACCAAAAACCTGCCTTGTACTGTGTTGGCAAAAGTGGAATATTTTAATCCAGGCAATTCTATTAAAGACCGGATGGCATTGAAAATGCTGGAAGTAGCCGAACAGGAAGGGAAAATAAAACCAGGAGGAACCATCATAGAAGGCACAAGCGGGAATACAGGAATGGGACTTGCATTGGCCGCATGCATCAAGGGTTATAAATGCATTTTTACTACTACTGATAAACAATCAAAAGAAAAAGCTGACATATTAAAAGCTGTTGGAGCCGAAGTTATCGTATGCCCTACCAATGTGGAACCAGAAGACCCTCGCTCCTATTATTCTGTATCAAAAAGACTGGCTACAGAAGTGCCCAATTCATGGTACGTAAACCAGTATGATAACCTTGCTAACCGCCTGGCGCATTATGAGCAAACGGGCCCGGAAATATGGGAGCAGACAGAAGGCAGGATCACACACCTGGTAGTAGCAACAGGTACAGGAGGAACGATTGTGGGCACAGGTAAATACCTGAAGGAAAAAAATCCTAACATTAAAATATGGGCTGTAGATAGTTATGGCTCACTGTTGAAAAAATATTTTGACACGGGTGAACTGGATCAGAAAGAAGTGTATCCATACATCAGTGAGGGTTTTGGTGAAGACTTTGTGCCGGAGAATTATGATATGAGCGTAATAGATGAATTTACAAAAGTGACCGATAAAGATGGTGCGGTTATGGCCAGGCGGATTGCAAAAGAAGAGGGATTATTTTGCGGATATAGTGCGGGAAGTTGTTTGCAGGGAGTATTTCAATTGAAGGCAGAATTAAAGAAAGATGATGTAGTAGTGTGTATTTTTCACGACCATGGCAGCCGCTATGTGGCCAAGATCTATAACGATCAATGGATGATAGAGAGAGGCTTCCTCGATGTTAGCACTTTCAAAGACATTATTAGTGCAAGAGGGTCAAAAAAACTGATCACCATAAAGCCGGAACAAACGGTGATGGAAGCGATCGAACTGATGAAAAAATACGAGATAGAGAATATTCCCGTGCTGGATGCAGAAAAGAATTTAGGATCAATCTCGGAGAACGGGTTGTTTAATAAAATATTAAGTAACCCGGATATAAAAGATGCTACTGTGGCTTCAGTAATGGAAAGGCCTTATCCTGAAGTTGCTTTTGACACACCTGTTCAGAGATTAAGCAGCTATATCAATAAAGAAAATGGCGCTGTGTTAAGTAAAGATGAAAGCGGCCAATATCATATTGTTACTAAATATGACATTATTCAAAACCTTTCCAGGTAAATTTCAGGGTAAACTACGATCCCCTTACAACTTAATACTGTACTGCATTTGCCCATTGGCAGATGCAATTTTTTTTAGAACGGGGAAAAATTCATTCGTAATTATACGATAGTAAACTTTCACCGGTAAGTCGTTATTTCACTTACTATACTTTCTTAAACGGGTAATTTCTCCATACTTAAAAAAAGGCAAAACCGCTCTTGTATAGCGATAGTAAACTCATCATCTTTGTGTCAGAAGTTGATTGATAGAGATTAAATATCAATCATTATCCAAAGATCCTGAACAAGCCAATAAGTATTTCCAATATCCTAACAAAGAATGCCGTTAAATTCAATATCAGTCAACTTCTACTTTTCCTTTAGTGCCAATATTAAAACCAGTATCTCTTAAAAAGCCTATTTCTGAAATCCTATATAAAAACCAAAGAAACAAAACCACTATCCCGCCTATGCTTTAAAAAGCGATGATGGCAAAAACCAAACAGATCCAATCCGATAGCAATCGGATCCATTGAAAGACCAAAAAACCAAATCCTAAAATGCCTATGCCCCAAAAGGCGACGATGGCGAAAAACCGTTACACTGAAACCAGGATAAATTATTTTACAATATGAGCACCCCCTCAGAAGTAAAAAAATGCAATTCCTGAAAAACCGACTAGTGTAAAAAGTTGGTTCAATTTTTTAAGACTTCTACAGTTTTTTGCAAAAACAAAACTCAGTAGAAGTTTTTTTATGCCCTTTATTTCCCGGCCACTAATTTGTTAAAATAAAATCTTGCTTGACTGAAGATCAATTAAAGCATAATCTTTGCCCCGGGAAATAAAAATAAATCCATGAAAAAATGCCTGTCTTTTTTAATAATCGTCGCATTCTTTTTTAGTTGCGGTCACAAAACTGTTCCCCAGTCATCTGGGGGTACTTCAGGCGCTTCCGGAACCACGGGCACCATAACCAATATAAAGATCAGCGGCACAGATAGTACTGCTTCTTCAACAACAGCTGTAAAAAAAACATCAGCTACTTCCACAACCCTTAAAACAGCTACACCTAAGTCTATTACGGTAAATGATAAAGCCGCTACTAAAACCGCTAGTGGCCGCCTTTTTTACGATCTGGAAGGAAAAAGATACTGGCGCAATAAAAAGGACGGTAAATATTATCTCTATTACAAAGGCATGTTTGAAAATAAGAACTTTCAATAATGGGATCCCTGGTTGTTCTTTCCAGCACTTGCATTAAAAAATGATTATACGAAGAAATTTTTTATAGCTAAACACGTATTTATACCTATGATAAATACTTCCTTTAATCTGTATTAACACCGACTTCATAAGAGCCACCTGGTAATTACTCCATACCAATAAAAGAGCATTATCGCCCTTGTACAGGTTGTTTTATCACCGCATCTTTGTATCAGAAGTTGATTGATATAGATTAAATATCAATCATTATCCAAAAATCCTGAATAAGCCAAAAGTTCTTTCCAATATCCTGACTAAGAA
>JBDSEE010000044.1:0-6973 GCA_039920245.1 Ferruginibacter sp. | reverse complement strand
GGGACAGCAACCCTTTGGTGGTGCAAGAGCAAGTGGCACTAATGATAAAGCAGGCAGCCAGTTAAACCTGTATCGTTGGTTAAGTGCAAGAACAATTAAAGAAACTTTTCATCCGCCTGTAGATTATCGTTATCCATTTTTGGGCGAAGAATAATTTAAATTTTTCTTCACAGCAGAGAAGTGAGTTAATTGAGAAATCGCAGAGAATACTCTCTGCGTTACCTCGTGTTTCTCCTGTTCTCAGCGGTGAAAGTATTTGTGTATAAGATGTGTAATTCAATACGGTTACTTATCCATTGAAATAGAATTAATAAAAAACAAAAACAGTTAAAAACAAATCACAAACAACTATGACAACAAAAGTTACATTTCAATTGCCTGCAGAATATGCAGCAAATGCATCAGAAGGCATTTTATTAGGAGAATTTAATAACTGGAATCCTGCAGAATCAGTACTGCTTCAAAAGCAAGCAGATGGCTCATTAGTAGCTGAATTGGCGCTTGCAGGAGGCACTACGTATCAATACCGTTATTTCCTTAGCGACGGACGCTGGGTCAATGATAATAGTAATACAACCTGGGCAGAATTGTATGGTGGATATGTAGAAAATTGCATTGTAGAAGTTCCGGTATCTACAGAAATCATTTCGGAGAAAACGCCAGTTATAGAAGTAGAGAAAATCATTCCTGTTAAAAAAGCCTTAGCCAAAAAAACAGTTTCTGCAAAAACAAAACCCGTTGTGGATGACCTGACAAAGATTCCAGGCATTAATAAAAAAGTTGTTAGCCTTTTGAAAAAACACGGGTTTATTAATTATAAAGACTTGTCGGTTACAACAATTAAAAACCTGAAAACGATCCTGCAAACTTCCGGTGAGGCTTACAGCAGTTTTAACCCTGCATCATGGCCTAAGCAAGCCAAACTCGCTGCTGCAGGTAAATGGGAAGAATTGAATACCTTGCCAACTGAAATCAAGAGCAGTAAATAAAAACAATTTTCGCACTAATATTTAAAGGCCCTCACATGAGGGCTTTTTCAGTCACCAAATCTTATCGATTAACTCGTCACAATACTGACTTTTTTTATTCTTCCGATTAGATTTACATTCGTAGAAATTATTAAAGTCTCATGCAGACCTTACTCAGCCCACAGCAACTACAGCTTACCATTAACCGCCTGGCACATCAACTGCTTGAAGAAGAACGGGGCATTGAAGAAACAGTATTTATCGGCCTGCAACCCAGGGGTATTTTTATTAGCGACAATATTATTGAAATTATAAAGACCTTACATGCAGGTGATATTTTTTATGGTAAACTGGATATCACTTTTTACCGGGATGATATCCGAAGTGAGATACACCGGGCAAACCAGACTGATATTTCTTTTAACATAGAAAATAAAACAGTCATCCTCATAGATGATGTGTTGTACACAGGTCGCACCGTGAGAGCGGCATTAGATGCCTTACAAGATTTTGGAAGGCCCAAAGCTGTAAAATTGTGTGTGCTCGTGAACCGGCGCTTTGGAAGGGAGTTTCCTATACAGCCGGATTACTGTGGCCTTACGATAGATAGCAACGAAAACCAGAAAGTAAAAGTGATGAAAGATACCATGGAAGTGGTTTTATATTCATAGGAGGATAAACTGCTGTGAGTCATCTGTCCACCTGCATCTTTCCACTATCAATTATTTTTCAACTTTTTCCTATAGCTTTGTTTTTTAATGCAACTATCTACCAACCATTTACTGGGCATTAAAGACCTCTCAGAAAAAGATATTTCTTTTATTTTATCTACTGCAACACAGTTCAAAGAAGTTTTACAACGTCCTGTAAAGAAAGTTCCTTCACTGAGGGATGTCACGATTGTAAATCTTTTTTACGAAAACTCTACCCGGACAAGAATATCATTTGAACTAGCAGAAAAAAGGCTTAGTGCTGATACTATTAATTTTGCTGCATCAGGATCGTCTGTTTCTAAAGGAGAAACTTTATTGGATACTGTCAATAACATCCTTAGCATGAAGGTGGACATGGTTGTGATGCGGCATAGCGCCAGTGGTGCACCGCACTTTCTTGCCAAACATCTACCCGGCACCGCAATTATTAATGCAGGAGACGGCATAAATGAGCATCCTACCCAAGCCTTGCTTGATGCGTTTTCAATCATAGAGAAAACAGGGGGTAGCCTGGTTTCAAAAAAGATTTTACTTATTGGCGATATTATGCACTCAAGGGTAGCATTGAGTAATATTTATTTACTTAAGAAAATGGGTGCAGAGGTAATGGTGGCTGGTCCGCCTACACTTATTCCTAAATATATAAAGGAAGCACTAGGTGTGCGGGTGGAATACAATCTAAAAAAAGCACTTCAATGGTGTGATGTAGCAAATGTATTACGCATACAACTGGAACGGCAAAACCAGGTCTTATTCTCTTCTCTCAGGGAATATAATCTTGCATATGGCGTTACAAAAAAAATATTGGCAGAAGTAAATAAAGATATCATCATTATGCATCCGGGTCCCATTAACCGAGGAGTAGAAATAGACAGTGATGTGGTAGATAGCGGTCATTCAATCATTCTTCAGCAAGTGGAAAATGGAGTGGCAGTTCGCATGGCTGTATTATATTTGTTGAGACCTGGGAGCCAATTTGCTTCAGTTTAGAAAATTTAGAAATTAGGGGGAGATTAATTGTTATTTTGAAGATTTCAGCTTCAATATTCACTTTTCACCATACACACCAGAATTAAATTATTATGAAGAGAATCTGTTTATTTCCCGGGACTTTCGATCCTGTAACATTAGGACATACTGACATTATAGACAGGGCATTGCCTTTGTTTGATAAACTGGTTATTGGAATTGGTCGCAATATAAATAAAGAACCCATGTTCAGTGAACAACAGCGCCTGGACTGGTTAAGAGAAATCTATCGTAACAATGATAAAGTAGAAGCTGTTGTATATGAGGGATTGACAATTGATTGTTGCAAAGAAGTTGGAGCACATTTCATACTCAGGGGCATACGTTATGTAAACGATTTTGAATACGAAAAAGCCATTGCCGACATGAACCGTAATCTTGCTCATGATGTAGAAACAATTTTTCTTACCTGCCTCCCACAATACACTTCTGTGGCATCTACCCTGGTGCGTGATGTTCTTCGCAATGGCGGAAATGTATCTGCATTCCTGCCTGATGTTGTAAATCATTCCATCCTTAACCCCTCGGTATTGTGAGTACCTGTTTTCATAAACAAATATCTGAAGGTTGAAGGTTGAAGGTTGAAGGTTGAAAGTTGAAAGTTGAAGGTTGCCAGCATTTCCCCAGGCTTTGACAGGGCTTAGCATGGGCTTTGGGTGGGGGGAGCAGCGAAGGATGGACCCGCAAGTTGAAGGTTGAGGGTTGAAAGTGGTGACAAATAATGCCAAAACATGCCAAAAGCCGCCACAGATTTTGAAGTTGGTAAAGGAGTTTTTAGATTTGAGCTTTTAAGGAAATTAATACCCGAACATGAAAAGGCAAAAACTTAAATTTTCGTTGAGATTGATACAGGGAGCGATCGGAAAGAAATTTGTAATCAAACATTATAAATGGGGAATCATCCAAACCAGGTATTCTGATATGAGCAAGATCATAGCGAGTGCTGAACAAAGAAAGTGCAGGGATCTTTTTAAAGAAGCCGTGGCTTTTGCCAGAACTGTGCTTGCTGATGATGTGCTTAGAGAGCGATGGGAAAAGCGTTTAAGGAAGAAATACAGGATCTTTAATGCAGTTATTAAAGAATATATGCTAATGGAAAAAAGAGCAATGCAGCAAAGGGTCATTGTGGGAACGAGGATTATCAGGAATAGTTTTAAGCAGTTGGCTCCCGACGGCTACCAGGATGAAAGTTCCAAGGTTCAACCCGCCATGGTGGGCAGGGATGAAAGTTCAAAAGCGATAGAAGTTATGGCTCATCAAAAAATGTTTTTAGAATATTTTTAATGTTAGGGTATGTATTGGCCATTGGCTTTTTTATATCCTTAGTTGGAAACCATTTTACTTCAGTAATATCTTCTTCTGTTTGAGCATGAAGGTCCTGCGCTCCTTTGGAATTAAAATAAAACCAATGGCAGACCTTTAAAAAATGTTTTCCAAATTCATCATAAGTATGGTAAGTAGTGCCGACGGGCTTTTTTAATTTAAGGTTTTTTACCCCTGTTTCTTCTGTTATTTCACGCCCGGCGCATGCTGCAACCTCTTCTCCTTTTTCCAGTTTGCCTTTGGGAAGATCCCACTTTCCTCTCCTGAAAATGAATAGCAATTCTTTGTTTTCATTTTGTACAATACCGCCTGCAGCTTCTATGATGCTAAAATGTTTGAAGAATGCTTTCTTTAGTTTTTCCAGGTCTTTGTTCCAAAGTATGCCCGCATGAAATTCTTCTTTTTTTATTTCATGTAGCAATGAGTTGATAGCCGGTGTAGATAGTTCATCAATAAATACAGCATCAGGGTGATGAAGTAATTCATGCATTTCATCCGTTATTTCATCGCATAAATAAACCGGTTTTTTATTAAAATAAATAACAAGCTGCATAATTTTTTTTGATTATATCATAAAAGTAAGCATTGGTTACTACATCCTATTGCCGCTATCTTTGCGGCTATCAAAATATGCCCATGCAATCAAGCGCCACTTCAGTAGCAGAAAAACTATTAAGAGCAGAAGCAGTTAAACTCAGCCCGGATAAACCTTTTACATGGGCCAGTGGCTGGAAGAGCCCTATCTATTGCGATAACCGCCGCTTATTGTCCTTTCCCTTTATTCGGGATTTTATCAAAAGTGAATTATGTAGTGTAGTCTTTGAAAAATTTCCTGATGCAGACATGATAGCTGGGGTAGCTACTGCCGGTATTGCCTGGGGCGCAATGGTTGCTGACCAGTTAAAGTTGCCTTATATGTATGTGCGTCCTAAGCCGAAAGAACACGGTATGGGTAATCAAATTGAAGGTAGTTTTGAAACAGGTCAAAGGGTAATGGTTGTGGAGGACCTGATCTCTACAGGTAAAAGCAGCCTGCAAGTAGTTGAAGTATTAAGGGCCTCTGGCTTGATCGTGGAGGGCATGGTATCAATCTTTAATTATGGTTTTGATGAGGCCGAAAGGAACTTTCTTAAATCTGGTGTAAAAAATTATTCTCTCACCCAGTATGAATCTCTTATAAATCTTGCAGTAGAAAAAGAAATAGTGACTGAAAACCAGTTAAAGAGCTTGTTAAATTGGCGACAGCGGCCTGATACCTGGGGGCAATAATCTATCTTAGTAAAAAATTATCCAATGAAGCATTTACAACTTAGTTTTTTAAGCCTGGTTATCCTGGCATTCAGTGCATCCGCCCAGCAAAAAGCAGTGGGAAAAGCTGTAATCAGCACACCTACTGTGCAGTGCGAAATGTGCCAAGACAAGATTGAAAGATATGTGCTACGACAATATGGTGTTAGCAGCGTAAAAGTGAATTTCAAGAAGAAGACCACTACCGTTACCTGGCTTACAGATCGTACGAATATCGAGAATATTAAAGCTGCTATTGCAACGGCCGGCTACGATGCAGATGACGTAGCAGCTGAAGAAGCCTCTTATAATAAGCTTCCAAAATGTTGTAAAAAACCAGTGCAAGCAGTTGTCAAGCCTGCCAGTTAAGTATAGTTAAAAGATAGTACACCCGGTTTTCCGGGTTTTTTTATGCCCCTGAGAGTCGGTTAAAACATTATTTAAAGAAAGAAAAGTTTTGTACGGTAGTGTAGTCAACATTAAAAGTCTTGTAAATACCTGCCTTGCCTACTTTTACCTTCCCCAGAAGCCGCACTTTGATGTCCTTATTAAACATCGCCATTATTCCATTCTTTAAAAGATTTTTCATGTCCAGGTCAATTGTCAAAGGGATTGTGAAATTATCTCTTTTGGGCACAGCTATTTGTACTTCCTGGGTGGAATGACCAAGGAGAGTGCTATCCACAAAAACATCCAGATCAGTCCTGTTTAGTTCCAGCCCAATGTTATTTGGGTTATAATAAATAAGATCAACTTTCAATAATGCCCCGGCAAATCCGAGCTTTTCTAGCCTTAGATTTTGAAAATCTTTAAATACCAGGTCCTTAGGTTCCCGACATGATGTCAGTATGCTTATAAAAAATAAGGTGGTCAGTATCCATTTAATCATTTGAAGTAAATTTTTGTAATTCGGTATGCAAGATAGGAGATAACTCTGTGACCGGGAAAAAAAGCATAGGCACAATAAATGAAAAACTTCACTAATAAGATTAGGAAAGCTTTATTATTAAATGCGGGATAATAGATAAATAGATAATAGTAAACTTAGCTTTTAATATTTTAATTAAATAATTGATAATAAGATACTAATTAATTAGTAATTGAAATTTAATTTTTAAATAAAAATCCTGTATTAATCAAATCTTTACACTTTATTGGGAGATTTAAGAAATTAAGGGATATAGTTGATAATTAATCTCATTATCATGAAATTCAATATGTTATGTTATAAATCTACAATTAGTTTTTATATTATTTTACATATAAGATAAATACATTAATTAGAGCTAAGGCTATCTTTGATATTTTACCGTTTTTTTGTCATTTCTCAGGTTGAGGTGTCATTTGGGATGTGGGTGACGGGAACCGGTCTAAAAATGGCTTTAGGGAGTATTATAAAAATTAAAAGATATTTACTGAAATAATGGCAGTAGATGTAATTTTATTTAAAAACAAGTACGTAAAATGAGAAATAGTAGATTTTTTTAATTTTGGGGAGCGTAATTTGAATAAAGTTTAATAAAATTCTCATTTTAATAGAAGTCATCTAATGAGTTTCCTTACCTGGGCATAAATACTCATAAATTTCGGAAAATACGATAAAGAAAGTTTTGGATTATTAAATTCTGTTATTATGTTTGCACCAGAAATGAT
>JBDSEE010000043.1:0-2360 GCA_039920245.1 Ferruginibacter sp. | reverse complement strand
AGTTTTTTAAATACGTTCGGGTTTATGGTTGCCATCGCGTTCGTCGTAGCGGCAATTGTCATTAGTTCAGAGCTTAAGCGTAAAGAAAAATCAGGATTGTTATTGCCTCGCGAAGAATTTATCACTGTAGGAAAACCTGCATCCACTGCAGATCTGATCATCAATTTCCTTACGGGTTTTTTATTTGGTTATAAATTAGTTGGTCTTTTTTTCTCAAAGCCAGAAGGCATTTCTGCACAGGAATATATTTTTTCCAGGGAGGGCAACTTACTAGGTGGTTTGCTGTTAGGTGCAATATTGTTAGGACTAAAATGGCGTGACAAAAACAAGCAAAAATTAAAAACACCCGAACGTCGTTCAGTTCGCATCTGGCCACACGACAGGGTAGGAGATATCATAATCCTGGGATTGATATTTGGTATCCTCGGAGCCAAATTGTTTGATAATCTTGAAAACTGGGATGAGTTCATTCAGGATCCTATAGGCAGGATTTTCTCTGCAAGCGGACTGGCATTTTATGGAGGGTTGATAGCCGCTTCTATTGCTATTTGTTGGTATGGATATAAGAAGGGAATCAAATTGTCTCATTTAGTTGATGCGGCAGCACCTGCGCTTATGATAGCATATGGAATTGGCCGTATTGGCTGCCAGGTTTCTGGTGACGGCGATTGGGGAATATATAACAGTGCTTATACAAGCGATGAATACGGAAAAGTTTCTGTGGCCACTCAAGGTGATTTTGAAAAGAAACTCCAGGGTAACACTGCCTATTTTGTGGAAGGTAAAGCAGCAGATAGCACAGGCAAAATAGTTTACGTTACTGATAGAACCTATGCCAACCTACAAGCCGTACCTCATAAAAGCTTTAAAGGACCTTCGTTTTTGCCTAACTGGTTTTATGCATACTCATTCCCCCAGAATGTAAATAAAGACGGCAATATTATCCCTGGCAACCATGACGAGCATAACCGGGTACTTCCATCTCCTGTTTTTCCTACTTCTTTATATGAATTCCTTATATGCAGCATACTCTTTCTTTTGTTATGGGCAATCCGGAAATCCATAAAAGTTCCATATGTCATGTTTGGTATATACCTGGTGCTTAACGGTGTGGAAAGATTTTTTATGGAATTAATGAGGGTGAATAAACTCTATTTTATTGGAGGGGTCAAACTTTCACAAGCAGAAATAATAGCTATTTTATTAATGCTGGGTGGAATTGGCCTTGTAATTTTTACCCTAACCAGATCTAAAGCAATTCGTTCCAGGTAATCTTTTTTTCATGTAACTATTGTTGGCGTGTAGCGTTTTGCTACCAGTTATCCTTTTATATTACCGCCCAATACAAAACATTGTACCTTGCATTACAGAGTACTTACTTTTGTGAGGTAGTTAACAAAGTATATAACTGCATTTTAATTAGCCATTCCCGCCTGAAGAACGGGATAAAAAACAAAGTATAGTCATGAAAAAACTTTTAACCTTGCTGGTTATATCCAGCACTGCTATGATGGGCTTTGCCCAAACTGCCGGTAAAATCATCGGTAACATTAAAGACGGTGGCAATCAAAAAATAATTGATGCTGCCTCAATCTCCCTTCTCAAAGCATTAGATTCATCTTTGGTAAAAACGTCTATAACCGATAAAGATGGAAATTTTGCATTTGAGAACATTAAGGAAGGAAAATACCTCGTGATGGCCACATCAATGGGCCATACAAAGGTTTATAGTTCTTTATTAGAATTGAAAGACGCCACTGCAACTGTAAGCGCCGGCATACTTCAACTTGTGCCCCTTAATAAAAATCTCGCCGAGGTTGTGCTCGTTTCCAAAAGGCCTTTTATTGAAAGGAAAATTGATAAAACGATAATCAATCCAGATGCAATGATCTCTAACACGGGATCAACAGCCATGGAAGTGCTGGAAAAATCGCCGGGTGTTACAGTAGACAAAGATGGCAATATCAGCCTGAAAGGAAAAGCTGGTGTTATCGTGATGCTAGATGGTAAGCCAACTTACATGAGCAGCCAGGACCTAGTAAACTTTTTACGAAGCATGCCTTCATCAAATATTGACCAGATTGAATTGATGACAAATCCCTCTGCAAAGTATGATGCGTCAGGAAATTCAGGCATCATCAACATCAAAACAAAAAAACAAAAGCAGAAAGGCTTCAATGGAAGTTTGAGCACATCTTATGGCCAGGGATTTTATCCAAAAACCAATAATAGCCTGAATCTTAATTACCGTGTTGGAAAAATAAATCTGTTCTCTACTTTAAGTGCCAACTATCGTAAGAATTATCAAAATTTGGATATAAAAAGGATATACACAAATAATGATGAAACAGTAAAAGCAA
>JBDSEE010000042.1:0-4757 GCA_039920245.1 Ferruginibacter sp. | reverse complement strand
TCCTGGGCGCTGAAAAAGTCCATGATGTCATTCATTATCCCAAGCTCATTCAATACGGATCCGTAAATATGATGATCATCAATATCATCGTCAACAATAAATATGGGCCTCATGTTTTTTTTTTGGCTTCAGGATTCTTTTTTATAATTACCCTGGTATAGCAAGTAAATCAATCCACATGCCATAATGCGTATAGGCCTGCCGATGCCAAGATGCCTTGTTACGTTTCTAACCAGATTATTTGAGGCTCTGCTGTTGCTAACCTTGATAGTTGGGCTCTACACATTTTGTATCTCGGGAATATAAATATCAAATGTGGCCCCTTTGTTCAAAGCAGCCGTAGCGGTCGCTTTTAAATTTGAAGTATAAAATTTTCCCGTGAAGGCTGCCTGTTTTTATCCAGTAAAATGAAATTAAGCGACTTGTGAATTATTTTTATTAATGTATTAAACTCCGCAGGTTTGCGAATATAGTAGTTTGCCCCTTTTTCATACAATAGGCTCGCAACTTCAGTATCCAGCGAGGTTGAAAAAATAATGACGGGCAGGTTTTTTAGTTTCTCATGTACCTTTATTTCCGCCAGGCATTCAAAGCCTGTTTTTCGAGGCATATTTAAATCCAGGAAAAGTACATCGGGTAGGTCTGCAGGCTCTTTTAACAATAGCTCCATAAGTTCAACTCCGTCGCTAACCGTCTTAAATGTGGTGTGTACGGGTAATTCATCGAGTGCATCTTTAAAAAAAATACAATCATCCGGATCATCATCTGCCAATAAAAGATTAAAACTGGTAATAGACATTTGCAAGTTAAAGTTGGTTATAAGCGGTGGTTTAGGAGTTAAGGTTGCTACAAATATTTTACCGAATTCAAAAAACAGTCAAAATCTACATTTATCAGCAGAAAATATTTGCGATCCAATACGCACTCGGTATTTCATTTTCACTTGAATATAAATCGTAAAAATCGATTCCTCACCCGGATTGCTCGCCACAGTTAAAGCAGCTTTGTAATTCTCTGCTATTCATTTACAAAGGGCCAGTCCTATACTAAGCAGACCCTAAATAGGAAGGATCACGGATAGAATTATCAACCTTCTAATTTCTTTTTCTCTTCTCTTTCAAAACGCAACATGGTGCCGAAGTCCATTTTAAGGGCCATTGTTTTTATTACCACTGCAATCCTTTTTGTTTTAGTAGGTTCAGTTTTAGCAGCCTGTATCCATTTGGTATAATAGTTCCTGTGTCCCTGTGGCAATGCATTGTAATATTTCAATGCATCAGGTTCATCTTGTAAGCATTCCAGTAATTCAAGCGGGGCAAGAATAGGAGAGATGTCCAGTTCCAGTTGCACGGTAAGTTTTGAACCATAACGTTTACCAGTAGCTTTTCTAATAGCTGCATTTATAGCCAGGATGAAATCACCTCCTCCCATGGGTATGAGCGCAACTTTTTCAATAGGAAATTCATCCAGCTTTCCTTTTACCCTATAACTCTTTTTTACGCCTGGGTTTAATTTTTTTGAAATGGTCTCCGGTACCACAATATAGGTCCAGCCAGTCTTTTCGCCCTGCTCGCCGAATTTTTTTATTGTGGTTGTAAAGCTGAACATTTTTTTAAAGTTAAATATAAGGTTGTTTGATAAGCGGATAAATAACCATCAAGCTACAGGTTTTTATTAGTCTTCTTTCCTGGAGGAATAAATTCTAGGGCTTAGCAAAATAATAGGTGCTTCCTTATCATTTTATTTTATCTTTCAGAAATGAGAAATATATTTAAAGTTGTTTGTTTATTCATGCTAATGGCTTGTACCGTGCAGCAAAAGAAAAGGGTTATTTTTTTTGGTGATTCCATTACAGAGCAGGCTGTGCAGCCAGGTGGATTTATTACAAGGATGAATGAGAGCCTGGAAAAAAATAACCTGCAAAGCAAATACGAATTGATCGGTGCAGGTGTGAGCAGTAATAAAATATATGATCTGTACCTGAGATTAGAAAATGATGTGCTGAGTAAAAATCCTGAGGTGGTTGTGATCTTTATTGGTGTAAATGATGTGTGGCACAAGCGCCTGCTGGGCACGGGAACCGATGCTGATAAATTTGAAACTTTTTATAATGCTATGCTGAAGAGGATGACGGATAAGAATATTAAAGTGATCATTTGTACTCCTGCTGTTATAGGTGAGCGAACCGATGTGAGTAATGTCCTTGATGGTGAGCTGAACAAATATTGTAATATCATCAGGGAAATTGCTGCTGTACATAAAATGCCGTTGGTTGATCTTAGGAAGATATTTACGGCATACGATCTTGCAAATAACCCGGAAAATAAAGAGAAGGGCATACTCACAACAGATGGGGTGCATCTGAATGAGCGTGGGAATCAATTAGTAGCGGATGAAATGTGGAAGCTGATTTCAGTACAGTAATTTTATAAAATATTATTTGGAACAGGGTGATAATAGCAAACTAAAATAGCAACCTGACCTGATCAGATTTCTTCCTTTCCATTTCTTATATAATCCAGGTCATCATAAAATCTTTCATCAAAAGTATACATGGACGGTACGCCATATTTCAACACAACATAAACCATCCCCGCTACAAGAAAGGGTGAAAAACAGAACAAGGCAAAGAGGATGTTTTCATCAACCTGCAAGTACATCGCTGTTGTGTAAGCAAGTAGATATATTGTTACCAGTGTTACTGCAATAACGGGCTTTTTCATTTTGCTATTTAAGAATTATTAAAATGATTTATGATCCTGGTACAATTATTTTGCCAGACCGGGAAGATCTAATAGCACCTGGTCACTTCACGGTATTCGTTAATACTATAAATCTCAAACAACAACATATCCCAATATAGAATAGGTAGAAGAAATGCACATGATGGATAAGTTGTAAGTGTGCTGGGGATATTTCTTATCGGTTGGTGTCTTCACCAACCGAAATAATTAATTTAGAGAAAATTAATAATCCAGATGATCATTAATCCTTATCAACGTCAAGGGCAGATGGGTTTCTTACAGTCCTATTTTTACACCGACACAATATATGATTTTAAGCATTTACTTGTAGATGACAATATTAAATTACTAATAATCGAGTCGTGGAAATATTTGATTAATGCCGGAAAAATAAAAATTTATGGATATGTGATAATGCCAAACCATATTCATCTCATCTGGGATATGCTGGAATTGAATGGTAAGGAAAGTCCTGCAGGCAGTTTTGCAAAATTCACTGCACATCAATTCAAAAAATATCTTCAGCAAAGCAACGCTTTATTATTAGAGCAATATAAATCTAATAAATCGGACAGGCAGTACCAGTTCTGGAAAAGAGATCCGTTGGCTATTTCGTTAACAACTGAAAAGAGTTTCCTTCAAAAGTTAGAATACATTCACATGAATCCAATCAGGCCAAAGTGGCGACTTGCAGACATTCCTGAAAGCTACAGGTGGAGTAGTGCTAGATTTTATGAAAATGGAACCGATGAGTTTGGAGTAGTGAGTCATTACATGGACTAATGAAGATTTCGGTTGGTGAAGACACCAACCGATAAGGAAAAACCATTGTAAAATCAATATCAGAAAAAAAGCGCCCGGAAAAGGGCCCTGTTACAAGGCAAGCAAAAAAGCATGCTGATTAATTCATTTGCTCCTTTCTTTTTCTTGTAAAATCCAAGCCATCATAAAGTCTTTCATCGAAGGTGTACCTTCCTGAAGACTCTCCAAATTTCAAA
Source organism: Ferruginibacter sp. (assembly GCA_039920245.1). Taxonomy (GTDB): domain Bacteria; phylum Bacteroidota; class Bacteroidia; order Chitinophagales; family Chitinophagaceae; genus Ferruginibacter. The sequence goes on along the minus strand of JBDSEE010000042.1, from coordinate 1,015 downwards.
ACAAAATATACTATACCTACAAGCAGGAAAGGGGATATAAAGAACATAGTGATGAGAACGTTATCATTAACCTGCATGTACATAATTGTTGTATAAGTGAGTAGGTAAATTGTTACCACGGCCACTGCGATCAGGATCTTTTTCATGTTATTCATTTTTAATATTATTATTTCCTTTCGATGCCTATCTTGCAATTATATTGCCAACTCCTTTTCATTTTTAGCAGGGTGCAAAACATGTCTGGCCCGGTATTCGTAATTACCATATAATTAAACAAGCAAAATAAGAACTTATGGAAAAAATTGAAAAAATGCACATGATGGATAAGATGTTACGTGAGCTGGAAGATATTGCCAACAGCCAGGCATCTTTATTAAAAAAGCTTTCGCAACTGGAAGCAGAAAATATCAACCTTAGCAATTCATTCCTTGAAAAAAAATTACCAGACATTCATGAAAAAGTGGATGCAGGCCTAACAGAGATCACTGACATTAAGAACGAGTTTACCGAACTACGGGACAAATTTGTAAAGGATAATAAACTGGATGAAGTATTACCGGAAGCGAATATCTGATCATGGATCTTCGCTGGCTGATGCGCTTTTCATGTATCGAGGCCAACAGCTACAAAGAAAGATTTTTCATCCATTTCTCTTACTTCGCCGGGGTATAAATTCCCAATGTAAAGATTGCCTATAGATATTCGGATCAATCTAAGGCACCGGTGCCTTGCTGCCATCACCATTTTTCTTACTTGTCTGAATTTGCCTTCTGTAAGCGTGATTAGTAGCCAGCTATGGGGGTATTGCTCCCTCCTATCTGTGGCAAATGGATAAACTTCTACTGGTGCATTTATAATGCTTACGGAGACTGGCTTTGCTATATAATATTCGCCTGCTTTTGTGGGTATGGTGATGCCGTTTTGTAACAACAACAATGTTTCTTCCGATACCTGGTTTTGTACCATTACCAGGTAAGATCGCCGGTGCTGTTTCTTACCCGAGTACATGAGCCGG
>JBDSEE010000041.1:0-5186 GCA_039920245.1 Ferruginibacter sp. | reverse complement strand
ATTTTTTATTCTTCCCTGCAGGGTTTGTTTGGTTAATGCTAATGGTACAGCTGCTCCTATTACTACATCTGGAAAATCTAGCGTTAAAGGGATGGCGGCCGATCTACCCAATGGCCAGCTCCCAAGGGCAACCTGCATCACGCCATCAAGAATTCTTAATTTTTTTGGTAACGCCACCGTATCGACTGCATCTGCTGAAATAGTATTATTTGGCTGAAAATTTCCGGCGGAAAGTAATAACTCTCCATTTTCACTCTTATAAATTATCGGGATAACATTTGACGGGGCATTGTGATAAGCTATTAAAAACAAATTACCATTTCCTACACTTTGGCTCACAATAGGCAACTGGCTTGAAGAAACACCTCCCAGGAAATGTTCTGTAATACCTGTCCCTGTTATTTCATAAACAATCACACTTGCTAAACCAGCATCAAAAAGACAACCAAGTACATAATTTTGAGGTGTGCCAAAAACAAGAAAATGAGTTTTATTTGAAGTATTTATTATGGATTTTGTTATCCCATTTTTACTAACCTTTAGACCAGTTGCTGCACTATTTTCAACCGTTGCACCATTAGCTGTATTTGCATTCATAGTACCACTTAGCCATCCGCCTAATGGGGAAAAGGATCCCACTTTTATATCTAAACATGCCATAATTTTTTATTTTAGTGTGCACAAATAAGAACACTTATGCAAAGACCTTTGCAGAAGTCGTCAAGCACTTAAAATGATCTGGCAGAGGCGATAGATATATCCCGGCTATTAAACTGGCATTTTGAGTTTTAGTTGGATTGGATTTAAAAAATATTATACTAAACTAACAGCTCTTTCAGCTGGGTTAGCAAAAAACCAACACAAAAAATGTCAATAATAAAATAATATCAAACAGTAGTAATACTGATTTTATACCCGTATAACTACTTAATTTTTTGATTCAGTTGAACGGATTTTTGTTTGATCAATTTATGCAGGTCAATACAACAATAGGTTCTGGTTATAGTAGGTTTTAAAAAAGCTGGTTCGCTTATTCAAACATCGCCAGGTTGGAAAGTAATTTTTCCTGCTCCTTCAACCTACATAAAAATCTTTCCCCTTATCGCTTTTTTATATTGTCTATAGTCAGGCAGGTTCATCATTTCCTAAATTAGGGTTTAGAAATATGGTTATTACTTTGGAATTTAAAGTATATACCACTTGTATTGCAGAAATGAAGAACGTAGATTTAAGCCGAAGTTGCATGGTAGATAAATATCTAACATAAATCCGGCTTCATGCGTTGATCCTCCTATTTAAAAAAATTAAAGAACGCCTTTCACTTGCTCTGTTTAAGTGATTATTTTTTTGAATAATTCATAAACTGGTAAAGGAATAAAATTTTAACTTGATCATTAGGAAATGACCTGTCTTGAATTATTTTATTAGGGGCTTAACATAAAAGATAAAACCATTCTCATGCAAAACAAATTGGACAAAACCCGTGCATTCTTTATTAAGGCTTGGGACCTCTTATTAAACGTTGGATTTCTCTTGATAATATTCCTTGTTGCCTTTTTTTTATTTTACAAATCTGATCAGGCGCAGGATTTTATTAAAGCTTTCGTACAGGAACCCAATTTGTACTATGAAATTTCTGTGGCAATTTTACTATTCTTTTGGTCCTATATAACCTGGTATAGCGCCTCCGTAATATTAGAAATTAGTAAGATCAATCTGAAATTTATTCAAACCGAATTTTATGAAAAGTTTTGCCTCCTGCTAAGCTTGGTACCTTCATTTATTTTAGCAGGGTCATTATTTGTTGGAAAGGCCTGGCTACATGGCATTGCCGCTCTGGGAATTGGATTATTCTCATTTTTCATTTTTAAATGGTTAAATAAAAAAAATAACAATAGAGGTCTATGGCCAACTTGGAACGCAATTCTCAAACATAATACAAATGATAAAGGAGAAGAAAGAACACCTTTATTCATTGAAGAAATAAAGTTCATCTTGCATTATTACAATGTGCGCTTTTATTTTGTATACATTGGTGCCTTTTTCTTGGTAGTACTTCTGCTGTTTTGTTTCCCTTTTACTACAATCAAGTTAGGCAGGCTCTTACATCCCGCTTCGGTCGTAATTCTGGCTTTGACTTTCTTTACTTATATTTTTACAGTTATTTTTTACCTGCATGATTTTAGAAAAAGGCCTTTCATTATATACATATTTATTTGGTTGATATTTTGCAGCTATTTAAACGATAATTCCGAACTCAAAGGACTGAGAGAATTTAAAGGTTTAAAAGATTATCGCCTTACTCCACCTATAGCATTTGACAAATGGTATGAATACAAGTCAGCACAATGGAAAACTAAACATGATTCTTTGGTTACTATGCCTGTGATCTTTATAGCTACGCAGGGCGGAGGCATAAGAGGTGAAATATGGACTAGCGAGGTCTTACAAAGCATTGAAAAAACATTTCCCGGTTTTTATGATCAGGTTTTTTGTATCGGGGGTGCGTCAGGTGGTACTGTTGGAGCGTTATACTATAATTTGTTTATGTATGATCTTAAAAAAAATGCCCCTGGCAATCCAAAAATAAATTTTTCGAACTTCCAGAAATTTACAAGCGCAGATTGCCTTTCACCTGTCACGGCATCATTTGCTTTCGGGGAAACTATTCAAAAAATACTACCCTTCCCAGTAGCATCTCTTGATCGCTCAAAAATCATGATGAAAGCTTTTAGCAATAGCTACAATTTGAATTTAAGTTCTCATTTGGCCGATAGCTCCCTTCTTGACATCTACTATCCCAATAAAGATGCATCTTTTTTTAACTGCGACATTCCATCAATATTTGTTAATGGAACCCTTGCAGAAACTGGGCAACAGGTTATCACTTCAAACCTTAATATTAGTCAGTCCAAAAATTTTGAACATGACATTGATTTCTTTGATAAAGTACGGGCTGATATAAGTGTATCCACAGCTTCTTTAAATTGTATGCGGTTTCCATTCCTTTTCTCTGGGGGATTGATCAATAAAAGAATAGATATCACGCATACCCATAAAATTGGTCATATAGTAGATGGCGGCTATCGTGACAACAGTGGCCTACAGGCAATGCAGTCTTTGATTACAGATTTAATACTAAATTTTAAGGATAAAAATGTAAAGCCTATACTGATTTATTTGAGAAATGGAGGGTTGGAATATGAATCTGCTAAAGAAAATGAGCAGAAAGCAATTACGGGTTTTCATGATATGCTCACCCCATTTTCTGCATTATTTAATATAAACGGAACCGCTACACCTTCTCTCATTAGTATAAAAATGATAGAGCAACTTCAAAAGAATTATAATATTTCTAAATTATATTATAACCAGATCTGGCTGAAAGATACTTCAATTGAGAATGAAAAATTTCCATTAGGTCTGTACATTTCAGATACTTCATGTCAAAAAATGAGGCGGAGAGCCTCAAATATTAGCACCGTTAATAAGGGTACATTCGACACATTATCTTCGTTTTTTAATCCCATAAGGAAAGATTAATATCCTTAAATTATTTATTGATCTACAGATATTTCCAGTAGCATAATTGAATAAGCATGAGTATCATTTGTTTGTTGCAGTCCAAACACCCTTACTATCCATTTCCATTAATTGAAGGTAGGCTTTGCATGGCTGGCTCTTATAAATACAAAACGCTCAGCATTTATTTCAGTGATCGTTAGTTCAAAATAATATAGAATAGTGAAATTTATAATTTAAAATTTACCGTTGGCAGTAATACGCTGGCAATCCCACCTTTAAGGCAGATATTGTGAAGATGTTCTCTAATAAATGGATAAATGATTGCTGGAGCATTCACTTTTTTAAATGCTTCTTCTGTTAATAATGGATCGCCTGTTTTTTCAAAAAGCCCCATCATTTTTATAGAAGATGTACAAACAATAACCTCCTTCTGTCGTCAAATAAAATCCAAAGTCAACGTAACACCAAATTTTTTATCCAATGAAGTCTCATGCGCTTCAGAGTCAATGCGGATTTCATTCGTTATTTTATTGCCTTTTACAGAACCAGAAATCTTTCGGGAGAATACTGATTCCAACAATATCACATTTTGTACTTTATACCCTCCTGGTTTTGTCTCTCCTTTTTCTTTCATGTTATGCAGCAGCTAAATATGAATTATCTTGGTATTGATCCATAGTGATATTCTCAACTGGTAAGCTAATAAATTTTGCAAAAGTAAGATCGGCAATCTCAGCATCGGGAACATCAGTGGGGAAACTATAATCCAACATTTGTTCCGTTAACTCTCCATAAATTTCAGCGAGGAGATTTTGTTCTGAGCAGGCTTGGCTATTAAATTCAAATAAAGTCTTTCTTAATGACAAGGATGAATCCGATGAAATAAAAGCAATATCCTCATCTTGAAATCTTTCAATAAATCTCAATGACATAGGTATCCAGGCTTTATCCAGCTCTTCGTTCGTTTTATATTCCACTAACGGCAATAACTCAACAATATGAGTATCTACGATAGTGTTAAAACCATATTTTATGTGAACATTAGGGAAATTAGATGCAAGCTCCTCAAGTTCGGTTCTTAAAAATTCTAATGATGTCATAATTCCTTTTATTTGAAATTTCCTTTCAGGACATTTATAATCGATTCAGCCTTGGTAATTGAAACATTTCCTTCTTCAGGAGTGATAACGGCTGAGTGATAATCCGCTAAAACTCTTTTTTCTCTAAGCTCTACAATCTCCTTCTGAAACCATTTGTAATCATTATAACTCTTCTTCGCTAAATCAATGCCAATAACTTTACATGCCCAGGTATGGGTACCATTTGGGCTATTTTTAGCCTCAATATGGAACATTTTCTCATCTCTGTTTAATTTTTTAATAAGAACATACATTATGTACTGGAAGCACGCATAATATGCCCTGTTAACTGTTGACGAATAAAAATGTTGCTTCACCAAATACCGGGCAGAATCCAAACTTTGAATTGATTTTTCAGAAAAGTCAGCCATAAGGTAGAATAAGCGAAAGATTAACGAAGAAAAGATTTTCAGGGAATTGAATTTAATTTCATGTCTCGTTTCAAAACACAATATATACAAAATTAATATTACCAGCATAATATATTTTTTGGAGAGTTAAAAACCCAGGGGGTTGTAAGAG
>JBDSEE010000040.1:0-22766 GCA_039920245.1 Ferruginibacter sp. | reverse complement strand
CCTGCACGGCTACCGGCATAAGCATGCACGAGATAAACATTATTATCATCCCAAAGCGGGCATGGATCTATTAACCCTTTACCTGCTTCAACTAAAACGGGATCTGACCATGGGCCTAAAATATTTTTTGCAGTAGTTAGATAGATACCAAAATCCGGATCGGGATAATAGATATAAAATGTTTTGTTGTGATAACGGATTGATGGTGCCCATACACCATTGCCATGTTGTACGTTACTAAAATGATCATATGATGGTTGCCGGTTTAGAGCGTGGCCAATTAATTTCCAATTCACTAAATCTTTTGAATGAAGAATAGGCAACCCTGGAACTTGATTAAAACTTGATGAGATCATGTAGTAATTGTTTCCTACCCTTATTGCATCAGGATCACTGTAGTCTGCATTGATGATGGGATTTTTGAAATTGCCATTTCCATTATCTGCCACCCAAACTTTTGATACCTGTGCAGAAGCGAAATAGTGAAAAAATAAAAATAGGCAAGCGATTAAAATCTTCATTACGATATTTTAATGTCAATTATTTTCCTGCAATGAACAGATTCATAAGCGGCTTCTATGACCTGCATTATCATAGCGCCTTCTGAAGCTGTTACAGGCAGTGGCTTCCCATGTCTAAGCGCCTCAAAAATACCTTCGTAGTAAATTGTATAATCACCTGCTTCAGTTTCTTCAAGTTGCTTTAATATTTTACCATTAGCTTCCGTGTGTAATACACCCTTTAGGTTATTTGATTCTATACCCCAGCCGGAACTCCGGGGAATTTTGTGCTGCAGTAGAGCAGCTTCCTGCACATCGCCACGAACTTTAAGGAAACTTCCTTTACTGCCATGAACTACAAAAGCAGGTACGCCTTCTCTCACAAGCGTGCTGCCTTTGAGCCTAACACGAAGGCCAGGGTAAAAAAGCAATACTTCCATGTAATCATCTACCAACGAAATATTTCTTTGAATAACGGTATCAGCAAAAACTGCATCAGGCAATCCAAAAAGATGCAAAGCCTGGTCTATGAGATGAGCGCCGATGTCGTAAATAATTCCTGTTCCTTTTTCAGGAACTTCTTTATGAGGCTTTGGACTTAGTGCTTCATTAAAACGGTCATAGTGAAATTCAGCTTCTTTTATTTCACCTAAAACACCTAAGCCGATAATTCTTTTTACGGTAAGGAAATCACTATCCCACCTGCGATTCTGAAAGACAGAAAGCAGCAACTTTTTTTTCTCAGCAAGTTGAATTAATTCATTAGCCTGAGCAAGCGTTACAGTAAAAGGTTTTTCTACTATCACGTGCTTGCCCGCATTGAGGCATTGCATGGCATAATCAAAATGCAACACATTGGGAACATTTACAACAACCAGTTCAATATTTTTATCTGCGAGCAATTCATCCAGGCTCCGGAATGTTATCACCAGCGGATATGATTGCACCGCCAGGTTTTTTGTTCTTTCAAGTACGCCATAAAATTCGAAACAGGGATGCACCTGTATAAATGGCGCATGAAAAACCCAGCCGCTCATGCCGAATGAACAAAGAGCTGTTTTAATTGGTGCCATTTAATTTTATTTTGACTATTGTTATTTTAAAGCGTTACAGGATTCCATTCTCCAAAAATATTCTTTATAGTAAATTTTTTTGCCTCATCATCTGTAAGTTGTTTTGCCCACGAAACTCTTGCCTGGGGGTTTGCGCCTTGTCCTGTGCTTTTGTACTCTGCATATCTTGCTGTGAGCTCATTTGCAGGATTTTTCCAGTTGTTCCATCCCTCAGGTATAATATGATTTCCCAGGTTGCAATTGATATAGGTAACGCTGGCGGTTGGGCTCCACGGCCTGCCAAGCGAAACTTTATTTACATTACTGTCAGCTGTGAGTGTGCAATTAAAGAATACAAATCCAAAAGGAATAATATTGTTTGTAGATGCCGCAGTAACATGAGAATTTTTCTTGCTGTGGATATGACAGTTTTTAAATACCGCCGTGGCAGCTCCAAAAATAAAATCTGTAGTCCCCTCAATATAACAGGATTCAAAATAATGCTTTACCCCGCTGCCACTTAAGAACAGCACATCCTGGAAACCGGTGAAAGCACAATTCTTAAATGCAACCCTCGTCCCTTCTACTCTTATTGCAACAGCTTGTCCTGCGGTAAATCCTGCGTTATTTTCAAAGTGAATGTTTTCTACTTTTATATCATTGCCATAAATAAAAACAGTAGCACAGGTCCAGGTATTTAATGTGTCTCCGTTTACAAGTTTTGTACCTGCATGATTATCGAATGTTATGGTCGTATTGTTTTTGTCTTCACCTATAAGCCTGATATGACTTTTGCTTGCATCCATTACAATCACTTCTTTGTAAATGCCTTTCCTGATGTAAATAATTACAGATTCTTTGTTTGAGGCAGGGATCGCATCTAAGGCAGCCTGGATTGTTTTATAATTGCCGCTTCTATCTTTGGCAACCGTTAGCCTTTTTTGCGCTGAACCAATAAAATAAACCGTAAATAAACAAATAACCAGGAATATTTTTTTCATTACCCAAATTTAAATGATAGTTCAATGTAAAATTGTTACGGTCATGTTTTAGCGGGATGAATGCACTAGGCGATTATTTTTTTGCAATAGGTTTCACAAGTCTCTCAGTAAGTTCAATATGTAAATTTTTTAATTCTGATAATACAAGTTGTGCAATCAATCTTGCACCTAATTCATTAAAATGTGTGTTGTCCTCTTTACCATCAGGATAATTAGGATGTTCACCAGGCTTGAGTTGCAGGAAAAGCAAACGGCTATTTTCCATACCCATATTTTGATATAACTGGCGGCTCCTTTCATCAAGATCAACAAACAACACCCCGGTAGTTTTTGCTACTTCTCTTACCAATGCAGAATAGGCTTCATGTGTAGGAATAGTATTATTTGCTTTATCAAATTTGCGTCGGCTCACCGGTGTAAATAAAATCGGGATAGCTTTTTTCTCTCTTGTTTCTGTAATGAATTTTATAAGATTTGTTTTGTATTCATCTGGTGTAGTATAGCGTTCAGTTTTTTCTTTTGATTCATCATTGTGCCCAAATTGTATGATGACATAATCTCCTTCTCTTACATTGCTAATAATAGATTGCCAAAGACCTTCCGAGATAAATGTTTTTGTACTCCTTCCATTCTTTGCTTTGTTTACAATGCTTACGCTGCTATCGAAAAAATAACTGAAAGGCATGCCCCAGCCCGTTTCGGGATAGGCTTTTGTTTCCTTTATTGACATGGTAGAATCACCAGCCATGAAAATGGTTATTTTCTTTTTTACATTCATCGTTTGAAAAGCCATTAAAACAGCAGTTAATAAAAGAAGAAAATATTTTGACTTATTCTGCATACAATTATTTAATCAGGCTGTTAAGATATACTTCCAGGTTGCAATAAAATGAATGCGGGGATTTTACAGATGCATCACTGCTATCATTACTATTCAAACCGTTCTTCTTTTCCCAATCATCTGGCATTCCGTCTTTATCAGTATCTGGTACTGCATTGCCATTTGCCAATGTCGGCCATGCAGAAATAGTTTTTTCATATGCTGTTCCATGGGGGAAACCTCCTTGTACATCAATGATATTTCCGGTACGGTTCTTTACGTTTTGAATGATTCGTGCATCAAGCGTATCTCTTTTAGGAAAGATGGCCCCGGCAAAATTCAAAACCAAATTATAGGCATTACCTGCGGATTGAATAGCTACTGGAAAAGTACTGAAAGGGTTGGCTAATTTTGCAGCCTTTGCATCATCATTTGTTCCTTCATTCATTTCAACACCCAGCCAATTATTCTTGCTCACTTCAGGAGAACCATCAGAATAATTTCCATTGATATAAAATTTTCCAAAGGGAATTGATGGAGCCTTTTTATAAGGATTGGCAATTCTTGTTAGCACTTGTTTTTTTGTATCCGGCCCGTATTTGTAATAGTTGTTGATGATATTATAATTGCCTCCTTCACCGGCATAGCTGTTATTACTTACCCAGTTATAGATCACATTATTTACTAAGTCTACATTTTCTTGCGGAGCATTCCTGGTGCCGTCAAATCTTGGCGTTCTATTAGCGCAATGAGCAAAGAGATTGTGATGAGCGCTCAGGTGTTGGCCTCCCCAAATGGCACCATAACCATGATGTTCATAATCTTTATCACCGGTTTCAAAATGATAAGAATAATTCAATGGCTCCGAAATAATGTTCCATTGTAATGTAGTGCTGTCGCCTGCATACACAGAAAAAACTTCATCAGTGCTCCAACTCATACTGCAGTGATCAATAATAATATTGTTTCGGTGCGTTCCTCCAAAAGCATCGTCTCCACCATTTCCATCTATCATCCCCGCTTTCTGATATTTATCGCCCATCCTGAATCGCATGAACCTTACAATGATGTTATTTCCGCCAAGTAAAACTGACTGATCGGCAACGCATATCCCATCACCAGGAGCTGACTGTCCAGCAATGGTAACATCTGCTTTAATAGAAAGTTTTGTTTCAAGATGGATGGTACCTGAAATAGCAAAAACAATTATGCGTTTTAATTTTGATTCTGCAGCTTCCCTGAAACTTCCTGGCCCTCTCTCATTTAAATTTGATACAATAAAAACCTTTCCTCCTCTCCCGCCTGTTGTATATTTTCCAAATCCTTCAGCGCCGGGAAACGCAATTGGCAATGAATCTTCCGCTGCATTTGCGGTGCTTTTTTTTGCAGCAGTACATGAAACTGAAGAAAGCAACAAAACAAAGGAAATTATAGTTAGGATTTTAAAATGCATAATAAGATTTAAATGAAAGGCTGCATAAGCAGCCCTATTTATAAGTTGAAATAAATAAATTTTAGTATCGTGGGTTTTGTGAAAAGTTGAAATTAGCGTCTCTTACCGGTTGCGGTATTGGTAGTAACTCTCCTTTACCTGTAGAAAATCCTGTTGCATACCTGGAAAGAGCAGTGGTATTTATCGCAACACTTAGCCAGGTAACCTTTGTTGTGCCGGTAGGTGTTGATGTTGGCGCAGTTCTATAAAAAGAATTCGCCCATAGGTTTACATCATCTGCTGTACTGTTGTTTTTATAATACATTGCTATCGGCAGTATCGTACTTATTGAATAAATAGGATAAGCACTCATGTAGCTCGGCTGTATCATTGGTGTGAGTGTTGACATCTTGAGCAGGTTAACTTTTGTTTCCGCAATAGCAGCCGCCAGCAGGTTCCATCTTATCAAATCATATTTCCTGATTCCTTCTCCGCCCAATTCCAAAGCTCTTTCTTTAACCAATAGTTTAAAAAATCCTGTCTTATCTGCCGGAGGCGTCGGCACCAAAGTAGCATTCCCATTATGTCCTCTCAGGCTTACTGCGTTCCATGCAGCGATTGCCGCAGCAGTTGGCCCATTGAGTTCATTTTCAGCTTCTGCAAACATTAATAACACATCTGAATAACGAAGTATCTGCCATTTTAAACCTAAATATTGTATCGCACTTGTAGGAGCAATTGTAGGATTGGTTATCCAGTCTCTCCTGTATTTACCATCATTAATGGCTGTTATCGCCTGACCCGTTTTAGTCACTCCATCTGCGTTTACATTATAAGGTGCACAGGTAACATCTCTTCTCAGGTCGGTGGAATCAAATAAATAAAAATATGATGGCAATACGTTTATGCTTTTATTTCCCAGGGCATTTACAGTTGGGCCGTTGTAATAACCCAATTTGTTATCTTCGGCGCCAGAAAGACCAATGCCACTTGCCTGGAACATAAGCTCACCATTCGGATCCACCACTGCATGTCCACAAACCTGGTCTTTCCACAAAGATTTAAAATTAGGATTTAGACTATGCTGGGCGGAAGTTATGATCTCGTTACATTCAACTCTTGCTATCTGGTAAAATTGTAAATAATCATCAGATCGTTGCATATTACCATTCTGGCGAAGAGAATATCCACCTCGGTATAAAGCTAACCTGGCTCTAAGTCCCTTTACAGTTCCTTTAGTAATTCTTTCATCGGGTGTATCTCCAATTGAAGCTACTTCATTGCGCCATGGAACAAGATCTTCAGCAGTTTTTAAATCATCAATAAGATGGTTATACAATGAATCCCTGTTAGTTCTTGAAGGGAAAGGATCGTTAACTGCAAGGCTTGATGCTGCAGCAAAATGTGCTGGTAAGTCCCCCCAGTTACGAATGGCTTCAAAATAAAATTGGGCTCTCAGAGTAAGTGCTTCACCATACATTCTTTTCAACTGTTTTTTCTCCTGGTCTGTTCCACCGTTATACATTGCCATTTTAGGAATATTGTCAATGCAAATATTGGCATACTCTATACCCTGAAACATCTGGTTAAATGGATTGGTTATCTGGGCATTGCCTGGTGAAGCTGAATAACGTGCAATATCACGGCGATCATTATCGAGGGCACCCGTGGGACCTTGCATCTCGTCTGTGTCCAAGGGATAATATAAGCTTACCCTTATGCCATAACCGGCATCGCCTACCAGCCTGCTGTACACTCCCGCAAGTGCTTTGTATGCATTGGGTACATCGCTGAATACAACGTCCGTACTTACTTCAGTGATCGGTCTTTGATCCAGGAATTTTTTACAGCCTGCTGTCATCAACAGCAATACCACACCTGTAAGAAGGTTTAATTTTTTTAAATAATTTGTATGCATAAAAATATTTTTATAGGATTAGAATGAAGCATTTACACCAAAAATATACGTCCGGCTTTTAGGATATGCGGAGTAGTCAAGACCCTGTGTTAAAGGATTGTTTGATCTTACATTAACCTCAGGATCGTAACCGGAATAATTGGTAATAACGGCAAGATTGTTTCCTGTTGCATAAAACCTGAGTTTACTCATTCTTAAACCCGCCACCCTTGTTACCGGGAATGAATATCCAATGGTAACATTATTAAGTCTTATGTATGATCCATCTTCGATAGCCCATGAATGAGGGTAAAATGCACCTGCACTTTTTAAAGGTTGCCAGATGGTTGCATTTTTATTTAATTCCGCCAAATCTGTAGGGCTAATGCCAATCACTTGTCCGGTAGAATTTACATATTGAGCCGTTCTGCCGTCTGCTGTTACCACTTTCCAACGTCCTTCCATTATTTGCAGCATGTTAGCGTTGGCTGTATACCCATTGGTAAATTCTATTTTATTAGCATTGTATATATCTCCACCATAAGAGAAATTCACAAAAATACTGGCATCCCAGCGTTTGAAAGTAAACTGCTGGTTAAGACCGCCGGTAAAAATGGGATTGGGATTTCCTATTACGGTTCTGTCGTTGTTTAAATCAACAAATCCATCCCTATTCAGGTCCTTAAATTTTATTGAACCCGGCTGAACAGTTCCAATGATAGCTGAATCATTTACGACACCCTGCCTGAGAGAATATACCTGGGTGGTTGCATTATAATTAAAATCTTTCACGGTATAAAAACCGTCAGTTACAAGACCCCAAATGGTACTAACCTGCATCCCAATTTTAGTAATGTAATCGGTAGGCTGGCCGGAGACTCCCCAGCTTGCTGGCGGGAAAAACTGTGTTTGATTCACGCCGAGTTGTTTTATACGGTTTTCGTTATGAGATATATTAAAACTTGCATTCCAGGTAAAATCTTTTTTCTGAATTATCGCAGCATTTAATTGAACTTCTACTCCTCTATTATTTGTCTTACCAATATTCTGAAACTGCGTAGTATAACCATATGTGGAAGCAATAGGCGCATTCAGTAAAAGATCCTTTGAATCATTATTGTAAAAATCAAGGCTCATGCTGAACCTGTTTTTGAGAATGCTTACATCCACACCATAGTTGCGGCTGACAGTGGATTCCCATTTAAGTTTTTCATTAACAAGTGAAGCTGGATAATAAGCCAGTACAGCCTGGTTATTTACTCCATAATAGTATCTTCCATCATTTGCAAAAGTTGTAAGAAACAGGTAATCGTCAATACGGTTGTTGCCCACGGTACCAAAACCTACTCTGAATTTCAGGTCATCAATGAAAGTCACATCATCCATAAATTTTTCTTTCTTCATTCTCCATGCAATGGAACCTGATGGGAAATAACCCCATTGTAAGCCTGGTAAAAATTTTGATGCACCATCAGCCCTTACATTAAATGATGCCAGGTAACGATCCTTGTATGAATAATTTAATCTGCTGAAAAAGGAAAGATTGGTATAACGTGATTTACCTAATTTGGGATAACCTGTAAATGTAGTGCCAAGGGCAGTATTTTTAAAGGCTTCGGATGAAGGCGTGTTTAAAGGGAAATTTCTGAAAAGGCTTGTATGTGATTCACCTCTTGCATCATAGGTTTCTTCACCAACAAGAAAATCAAAATTATGCTTGTTCCTGAAGTTCTTCAAGGAGTATGTGAGTACATTAGAGTTGGTGAATATTTTTCTTGTTGTTGTATCCAACCTTGCAATTGGTTTTCTACCGCCCTGAATGATTGCAAAGGGTGTAATGGAATCAAAAAATTGCCTGTCTACAAAGTCATTGTAATCATATCCAAAAGTAGATTTAAAGCTTAGATTTTTGATGATATTATAACTTAAGGTCGCAGTTAGATTATATCCGTCAGTTGTCTTTTTGCGATACTCTGCATTGGCAAGGACAATAGGGTTATAAAGATTTAAACCATTGCCTACGTTGGGGTCGGCAAAAGCATCCTGGTCAGCAAGATCCTGGTTTGGTGAAAGATATGGCCTGTATTTTACAGCATTCCTTAACCTGTTGTAAGATGAGCCCTGATCTGATGAAACACCTGCCCCTACTACATCCTGGTGAGTAAGCCTGCCTCCCAGTGCAATTTTTAGGTTATTTGTAATTTTATAATCGCCCTTAAGATTTACCAGGTGTCTTTGATATTGAGAATTTAGTACTATGGCCTTATCATCGTTGAAAGTATAACCAAAGTTGAAAGTATATTTTTTTGCACCGCCGCTTATGCCCAAATTATGGGTAGTAGTTACACCGGTTTTACCAAAGGTTTCTTCCTGCCAGTCTACAGGTTTCGCATTTTTATAATTGCTTAATGTATCCCAGGTGGTTCCAAAGTTTTTTAAAAAAGTAGTACTGTCTGTGTTACTCCCTCTTGATCTTTCAGATTGATAAATTACATAATCATAAGGGCTAAGGACATCCAGTTTTTTTATAAGACTTTTCACACCAACAAAACCGTTATAGGTTACAATCGTACGGCCTGGCCTTCCAGATTTTGTGGTAATAACTACGACACCGTTTGCACCTCTTGCACCATAAATAGCAGTAGCAGCAGCATCTTTTAATACATCAATACTTTGTATATCCTGGGGTGAAATAGTATTCAACCCATTTTCTACCTGTACACCATCTATGATAAATAAAGGTGTGTTATCCCCGGTAATAGACATACCACCTCGTATCCTGATCCGTATAGTAGCGTCCGGTGAGCCTTCAGAGGTAGTGGCTGTAACGCCAGCCAGGCGGCCGTTTAAAGCTTCGCCTACTGAATTAATGGGAATGTCTTTTAAGTCTTTTGCACCCACAGATGAAACAGATGCCAACAGGTCCCTGCGCCGGACAGATTGATAACCTATTACCACAACTTCATCACTATTTGCAATTTCCCGTACCATAGAAATGGTAATATTTTCTTTTCCGGAAGTATTTACAGTTTGTGCTTTAAAGCCAACATAACTCAGGACAACATCTTCATTTTTGCCTGTGAGTGTAATGCTAAAATTTCCGTTCGCATCAGTTTGCACACCGGCTTTAGAACCTCTTTGTAATATAGTAACTCCAGCCAGGGAAGCGCCATTTTCATCAGTGACCTTTCCTTTCACCAGCTTAGTTTGCGCAAAACTAAAAAGTGTAAATAAGAAAAAACTGATCAGCAGCAGTAATCGTTTACTCATAAATTATTTGTTTGGATTGATTGTTTTATAAAATAGCAGGAACGAGGAATGGCAATATGGCGTAAAGCAATCTCTTCCTTGAGCAATTCTTCACCAATGCTACTCATTTTAATGTTAAAAAAACGGCGACTTCAATTGTTTTTTTACGCAATCGTTCCCGGCAACGATGTCATTTTTTTATAATACAAATTCCGCTGCAGGGATTATAAATTCTGCAAAAAATATCATGTTCTGCCAAAGGCCTAACTTTAGTTTGTAAAACTGAAGTTCAGTAATAATTTAAGGGCCATTTGTTATATGAAATTTGAAGCAGTAACGATAAAAGACATTGCCAAGGCGCTGGGTATTTCTACTTCTACAGTATCAAGGGCATTGAGGGATAGTTATGAAATAAGTGCTGAGACCAAACAGCTTGTATTGGATTGTGCTGAAAAATTAAATTATCACCCAAATCCAATTGCACTTAGTTTGAAAGAAAAACGCAGTCGGTCTATCGGCGTAGTTGTCTGTGAAATTGCAAATAGTTTTTTTAGCCAGGTGATCAATGGCATTGAGTCAATAGCTTACGATAAAGGTTATAATGTGATCATTAGTCAAAGTCATGAATCTTACGAACGGGAAATAATGGACCTTCATTACCTGTCATCCCGATCGGTAGATGGATTACTAATCTCGTTATCTACTGAAACAAATGACATGAGTCACCTGCAGGCATTGCATCAAAAGGGTTTACCAATAGTAATGTTCGATAGAGTATCCAGTGAAATAAATACACATTCAGTAGTAGTAGATAATTTCAGGGGTGCCTATGAAGCTACTGAGCTTTTGATAAACCAGGGATACAAAAGAATTGCTGCCATAGCCAATTCTGAATTTCTATCCATAACCACAGAAAGGCTTGCTGGCTACCGGGAAGCACTCGCTCATTATGGTCAGAAAGCCCATAACGGTTATATAAAACATTGCTTTTACGGCGGAATGGTCTTTTCTGAAATTGAGGATGCAGTAAATAAACTTCTTACTCTACAACAAAAACCTGATGCCATACTTACTACCAGCGATAAACTTACTACTGGCTGCCTTAAGACCCTGCACAGGCGAGGTATTACCGTTCCAGATGACATAGCACTGGTTGGATTTTCAAACTCTGATATTGCCGAACTTTTAAACCCGGCACTAACAGTTGTGCGACAGCCTGCGATGGAAATGGGAAGGGATGCTATCGAACTTTTGCTTCAGCTTATTGAAAGCAAAAGACCCATTACTCAATTTGAAAAAAGAGTCTTAACTCCTACCTTAATTTTGGGCAATTCATCTGCACTGCAACCAGATGCACAGGAATCAAATAAAGATGCAAACATGTTTACATTAAAACATGATTAAGCTGCACGGAATTATTTCTTAAAACCAAACTTGCTATTCAAGGGAAATATTTATTAAAATTGTGATGCGAAATTTTTTGTTGGGCTTGATTATTTAATAATACTTTCCCTATTTTTATGATCTGGATATCGCTGACATCTTTTTTGCTTTTTAAAAAAAAGTAACAACCAAACTAACCCGCTTCTGCTGAATATTGATAATTGCTTTATTCCATTAATGGTATAAAGCGTTAAGTTTATTCTATTTCATTTTACCCAATTACTATTAGATAATTTTTTCGTAAAGAATTTTTTATGGACAATCAAAAAAAAGTGGTTAAAATACCGGCAAGTATTTCCAAAAAAACGTCAAAATCTCTTAAGCATCCTAATGGTAATGGAGCGGTCAAAACTCGTCCTTATTCAGATCCTTCGGCGAATGTATATAGTGATAAAAACCTGCTACATATTCTTACGCAAGTAAGAAATGGCAATTTTAGTATCCGCATGCCAATCGACGAAACGGGTATGAATGGGAAAATATGTGATACTTTAAACGAGATAATTTCGCTGAATGAAAAGATGATGGAGGAGTTTAGCCGGGCTGGAAACACGATCGGCAAAAAAGGAAGACTAACACAACGAATAGAAAGCCCTTCCAGTAAAGGTGCCTGGAAGAATGGTATCGAATCTTTAAATACACTTATTTCCGATCTGGTACACCCTACTATTGAAATTGCCCACGTAATCAGTTCAGTGGCGAAGGGAAATCTTTCACAGGAAATGTCGCTAGAAATTGGTGACCATACCCTTCAGGGAGAATTTGCCCGTATCGCAAATGAAGTAAATGACATGGTGAAGCAATTGAATTTGTTTTCGATGGAAGTAACACGTGTAGCGGTGGAAGTTGGTAGTGAGGGAAAACTTGGAGGCCAGGCAAAAGTAAAAGGAGTTGCAGGTGTATGGAAAGATTTGACTGACTCCGTAAACCAAATGGGTAGTAACCTTACTGCCCAGGTAAGGAATATCGCAGAAGTAACAACAGCCGTGGCAAAAGGTGATTTGAGTAAAAAAATTACGGTGGATGTAAAAGGAGAAATCCTTGAATTGAAAAATACTATCAACACGATGGTGGATCAGTTAAACTCTTTCTCATCCGAGGTAACCCGTGTGGCGCTTGAAGTAGGAACCGAAGGTAAACTTGGGGGCCAGGCCCAGGTAAAAGGTGTAGCCGGAACCTGGAAAGATTTGACTGACTCCGTAAACCAAATGGCCAGTAACCTTACAGGGCAGGTAAGAAATATAGCGGAGGTAACTACCGCCGTGGCGAAGGGAGATCTTAGCCGTCAAATTACAGTAGATGTAAAAGGTGAGATCCTTGAATTGAAAAATACGATCAACACCATGGTAGATCAGTTGAACTCCTTTTCATCAGAAGTAACAAGGGTTGCCCGTGAGGTAGGTAGTGAAGGAAAATTAGGTGGCCAGGCTAAGGTAAAAGGTGTGGGTGGTGTTTGGAAAGATTTGACAGACTCGGTGAACCAGATGGCAAGTAACTTAACAGGCCAGGTAAGAAATATTGCTGAGGTAACAACGGCCGTGGCTAAAGGTGACTTATCAAGAAAAATTACGGTGGATGTAAGGGGCGAAATTCTTGAGCTAAAAAATACGATCAATACAATGGTGGATCAGCTCAACTCCTTCTCTTCTGAAGTTACAAGGGTTGCGTTGGAAGTTGGTACAGAAGGAAAACTTGGAGGGCAGGCTCAGGTAAAAGGTGTAGCTGGTACTTGGAAAGATCTTACCGATTCAGTGAATGGTATGGCGAGTAACCTTACAGGCCAGGTAAGAAATATTGCGGAAGTAACAACGGCTGTGGCCAAGGGTGACTTATCAAGAAAAATTACCGTGGATGTAAAAGGAGAAATCCTGGAATTAAAAAATACGATTAATACCATGGTGGATCAGTTGAACTCATTTGGTAGCGAGGTGACACGTGTGGCCCGGGAGGTGGGTTCAGAAGGTAAACTTGGCGGACAAGCGGATGTACCAGGTGTTGGTGGTACATGGAAAGATTTGACGGATTCAGTAAACATCATGGCTGGTAACCTTACAAGCCAGGTAAGAAATATTGCGGAAGTAACGACAGCGGTAGCGACGGGTGACCTTAGCCGTAAAATTGATGTGGATGTGAAAGGTGAGATCCTTGAGTTGAAAAATACAATCAATACGATGGTGGATCAGTTGAGGGGATTCGCTTCCGAGGTAACCCGTGTGGCTCGTGAGGTTGGTTCCGAAGGAAAACTTGGAGGACAGGCAACAGTGGAAGGAGTTGGTGGTGTATGGAAGGACCTGACGGACTCCGTAAATGGAATGGCCAGTAACCTTACCGGGCAGGTAAGAAATATTGCTGAGGTAACAACAGCTGTGGCAAAGGGTGACTTATCAAGAAAAATTACAGTGGACGTTAAAGGAGAGATCCTTGAATTGAAGAATACGATCAATACCATGGTGGATCAGCTGAACTCCTTTGGTAGCGAGGTAACCCGTGTGGCTCGTGAGGTTGGTTCGGAAGGTAAACTGGGTGGACAAGCGGATGTACCGGGCGTGGGTGGTACATGGAAAGATCTTACAGACTCTGTAAATAAAATGGCAAGTAATCTTACCAGCCAGGTAAGAAATATTGCAGAAGTAACAACGGCTGTGGCTAATGGTGACCTCTCAAGAAAAATCACCGTGGATGTAAAAGGTGAGATCCTTGAATTGAAAAATACGATCAATACGATGGTGGACCAGTTACGTGGATTTGCATCGGAGGTAACCCGTGTGGCTCGTGAAGTAGGTACGGAAGGAAAATTGGGAGGCCAGGCCAATGTGCCGGGTGTAGCTGGAACATGGAAAGATTTGACGGACTCTGTAAACCAGATGGCTGGTAACCTTACTGCCCAGGTAAGAAACATTGCAGATGTGGCCATTGCGGTGGCAAATGGTGATATGAGTAAAAAAATTACGGTGGATGTGAGGGGCGAGATCTTACAGTTGAAAGAAACACTGAACACAATGGTGGATCAGCTAAGGGCCTTCGCATCGGAGGTAACCCGTGTGGCACGTGAGGTGGGAACTGATGGAAAGCTTGGCGGACAGGCATTTGTACCTGGAGTAGCCGGTACATGGAAGGATCTTACGGATTCAGTAAACCAGATGACAGGTAATCTTACGGCACAGGTAAGAAACATTGCAGAAGTAACAAA
The DNA here is from genome assembly GCA_039920245.1 of Ferruginibacter sp. Lineage (GTDB taxonomy): Bacteria > Bacteroidota > Bacteroidia > Chitinophagales > Chitinophagaceae > Ferruginibacter. The sequence goes on along the minus strand of JBDSEE010000040.1, from coordinate 8,182 downwards.
AGCTGTGGCATCGGGTGATCTAAGTAAAACGGTGGCCATCGATGTAAAAGGTGAAATACTTGATTTAAAAAATACTATCAATACGATGGTGGAACAGCTTAACTCTTTTGCATATGAAGTAACCCGTGTGGCAAGGGAAGTTGGTACGGAAGGTAAGCTTGGTGGACAGGCAGAAGTAAAAGGTGTAGCAGGAACCTGGAAAGATCTTACTGATAGTGTGAATATGATGGCATCAAACCTTACCAACCAGGTTCGGGGTATTGCTAAAGTTGTAACTGCAGTTGCCACCGGTAACCTGAAGCAAAAACTGGCAATCGTAAGTCGTGGTGAGGTGGCACAGTTGATAGATACTATTAATGAAATGATCGATACGCTTGCGGTATTTGCCGACCAGGTAACAACTGTGGCACGTGAGGTGGGTGTGGATGGAAGACTGGGTGGGCAAGCAAGTGTGCCGGGCGCATCTGGTATTTGGAAAAATCTTACGGAAAATGTGAATCAATTGGCACAAAACCTTACTACCCAAGTTCGTTCTATATCCGAGGTTGCATCGGCGGTAACCAAAGGTGACCTTACCCGTAACATACGTGTGGAAGCAAAGGGTGAAGTGGAAGCATTGAAAGATACCATCAACCAGATGATCACCAACCTACGGGAGACCACTTTGGTAAACCGTGAACAGGACTGGCTGAAATCTAACCTTGCAAAATTTACGCAGATGCTGCAAGGGCAAAAGGATTTGAATACCGTAACAAAGCGTATTCTGTCTGAGCTGGCGCAGGTTGTAACGGCTCATTATGGTGCATTTTATATTCTGAAAGCAGATGATGAAACTGAAAAAGTAACCCTTAATCTTTTTGCATCCTATGGGTATAAATCTGATAAAAATATTCCAACTGAATTTTCCATGGGCGAAAGCCTTGTGGGCCAGGTGGCTTTTGAAAAAGAAAGGATCATCTTAAATAATATACCGGGAGATTATATTAAAATTTCTTCTGGCCTAGGCAGAGCAAAACCGGCCAACTTGATTATTCTACCCGTGTTATTTGAAAATAATGTTAAAGCAGTTATTGAGCTGGCTTCTCTGGATGTGTTCAGTGAAACACATCTTGACTTCCTCGGTCAATTGACTGAGAGCATTGGTATCGTGCTGAACACTATTGAAGCAAATACACGAACAGAAGAACTACTTGCACAATCACAATCACTTGCAGGAGAATTAAAAGTGCAGCAGGAAGAATTGCGCAGAACAAATGATGAATTGCAGGACAAAGCATTGCTGCTGGTAAAACAGAAGAATGAAGTGGAAGCAAAAAACAAAGAGGTGGAAGAAGCAAGAAGATCATTAGAGGAAAAAGCAGAGCAACTTCAGCTTACATCAAAATACAAGTCAGAGTTCCTTGCAAACATGTCGCATGAATTAAGAACTCCATTGAATAGTTTATTGATCCTTGCTCAACAGCTTTACGAAAACGCTGAAGGGAATCTGAATGATAAACAGATCAGGTATGCGAAAACGATACACAGTTGTGGAGATGACCTGATACAACTTATAAATGACATCCTGGATCTTTCTAAAATTGAATCGGGCTTTATCACTGCCAACATCTCCCCTGTTCGTTATGCTGAGATTGCTTCCTTTGTGGAAACAACTTTTAAACCTATTGCAGATGCCCGGCATCTTAAATTCACCATTGATACAGATCCGGTTTTGCCTGATGTAATGGAAACAGATATTCAGCGGCTGAACCAGATCCTGAAAAACCTGTTGTCAAATGCATTTAAGTTTACAGAAAAAGGTGACGTAAAGCTTAAGATCTTCAAAGCTAATAATGAGTGGAAACACGGCACACCAAATTTAGATAATGCAAATAACGTTGTTGCATTTGCCATCAGTGATACAGGTATTGGCATACCACAGGAAAAACAAAATATAATCTTTGAAGCGTTTCAGCAGGCTGAAGGAAGTACCAGTCGTAAATACGGAGGTACCGGGCTTGGGCTTTCAATCAGCAGGGGTCTTGCCGAGCTTTTGGGCGGAACGATTGAATTAGAAAGCAATGCCGGCAGGGGGAGTATATTTACATTGTACCTTCCGCTTGATAACCTTGAAAATATTACAAAGGATAACCTCGATGCAAGCACTTATGCTGCAGTGAAACTGGGAACAGATTCAGGAGATATTGAAACGCTGCTGAATTCTATTGGTATAGCGAACGATAAAGCTGATACAAAGAACCTGAACCTGGTGAATGAAATGATAAATGAGTCTGGTGACGATCGTACTAATATTTTACCGACAGATAAAGTATTATTGATCATAGAAGATGATTTGAGATTTGGTAAAATCATTATTGAAAAAGCCCACCTTCTTGGACTGAAAGCAATTGTTGCGGTAAGTTATATCGAGGTATTTGATTTCATTAACCGCTTCACACCAATGGCTATTACACTCGATGTGAAGTTGCCCGATACTAGTGGATGGAAAGTGTTGGAATTACTGCATAATGATTTGAATTACCGGCATATTCCAATCCACCTTATTTCAGGAGAAGAAAACCGTTCGCTTGCTTTAAGACGAGGTGCAAGAAGCTTTTTGCTAAAGCCTTTGGAGAATGAAGCCTTAAATGATTTATTTGATGACATAATTAGCTTTAATAATAAGGCCATGAAAAAAGTATTGGTGGTGGAAGATAATGAGATCGACTCTTCCCAGATTGCTAAGATACTGGCCGCAGATAATATTGAAGTAACAATTGCCGAAGAAGGTAACAAAGCAATGGAATTGATCAAAGACAGTAACAACACATACGATTGCATTATCCTGGATTACACGTTACCCGATATTTCAGGAACGGATATGGTAAACCAGGTTGCACAAAACAAACCAAAAAATGCTGCAGTGATCGTGTACTCTGCTAAAGACTTTACAAAAACAGAATTGAAAACACTTAATCGTCATTCAAACAGGATATTAATGAAAGGCGTAAATTCAATTGAACATTTGCTGGAAGAAACTGTGCTGCACCTGCATATAAATCACAAGGATCTTGCCCAGGAAAAACGAAGGCTCATAGAAAACATACGTATTAAGGAAGATATACTTACCGGGAAAAATATATTGGTGGTAGATGATGACGTAAGAAATCTTTTTGCACTCACTACTGTCTTTGAGCGATACAACATTAATGTGATTACCGCAGAAAGTGGAAAAGAAGCAATCAGTATCATCAATGAGGATAGTCCAAAAATAGAAATGGTTTTAATGGATATTATGATGCCAGAAATGGATGGATATGAAACTACACAAAAAATAAGAAGGGAACACAAGAACAGTACTCTGCCAATAATTGCCGTTACTGCAAAAGCGATGAAGGGTGACAGGCAGAAATGTATAGATTCCGGTGCATCAGACTATATAACTAAACCGGTAAAAATTGACCAGTTGCTCTCGTTAATGAGGGTGTGGTTTTATAAATAGAAAAAATATATTTACAAGGTATTTTTTAAATAAAAATATAAGGAACAGGATTTGATATAAAAAGGGGATCATTCCCGGACATTAAATAACCGCTGCATGCAGAAGATCTTACTGGTAGATGACAGGCCAGATAACTTATTTTCTATTGAAACTATTCTTGAACAAGATGGTTACATATTCGTAAAGGCTAATTCAGGAAGGCAGGCGTTAAAAATACTTTTAAAGGAATATGATTTTGCCCTGATACTGATGGACGTAAATATGCCCGTTTTAAACGGCCTGGAGACAGCAGCCCTCATCTACGAGAGAGATAAACTTAAAAACATTCCCATTATTTTTATTACTGCACATAATGAAGATGAAAATATTTTTCGTGGTTATAAAGCAGGTGCTGTTGATTATATCTACAAACCCATAAATCCTGAACTGTTAAGGGCAAAAGTTGCAGTATTCATTGATCTTTATAAGAAAAATTACCGGTTACAGGTGCAGGAACAAAAGCTAAAAGCAGCTAACGAAACGCTTGAAAAAGAGATAGAAGAAAGGATAAAATCAGAAGAACAGGTTAAGGAACTAAACAAGCAACTGATGGAAAATATAATCCAGTTAAAAGCTTCTAATGAAGAACTTGATCACTTTGCATACATAGCCAGCCATGACTTGCAGGAACCTTTGAGAAAGATCCGCACATTTAGCGATATACTTATTACGAGATATAAACCTGACCTGGATGAGACGGCAGAAGAATATTTAACCAAGATTGAAAAAGCATCCAGGAGAATGCAATTACTTATTGATGACATTCTATCTCTATCACGATTTTCTAATAACTCAGATTCATTTTCAAATTCTGATACTAATGAATTGGTAAAAACAGTTTTGACTGACCTTGAATTAATGCTTCATGAAAAAAATGCGTCAATAAAAATAAAAAAGCTGCCAACGCTTCCCGTTATACCAAGTTTATTTGCCCAGCTTTTTCAGAACCTCATAACAAATGCCCTGAAATTTTCCAGGGATGATGAATTACCATCAATAAAAATTACAGCAGAAAAAGTAAAGGGTGCCATGATACCTAATTTGCATGCAGAGCTTCATGAAAAAGAATACTTCAGCATATCAGTAACCGATAATGGTATTGGCTTTGAACAAAAATATGCAGACCATATTTTTGTAATTTTTAAAAGACTACATACCAGTAATGACTTTGAAGGAACAGGTATTGGACTGGCTATTTGCAAAAAAATTGTAGATAAGCACAACGGATTTATTTATGCAAATAGCAAGCCTGGAAAGGGATCTGTATTTACAGTTGCACTACCATTAAGTCAAAATTAAATTTATAGATATTAAGCTTAATAACCATTAACTGATGCAGCAAAACTGTGGGGATTATCAATTACTTCAGCAATAAGGTTCACAAGATCGTTAAGGGATGAGGGTTTTTTAATTAATCCTGTAGCTCCCATCTCAATACTTTGTTGTTTTATCTTTTCATCGGAGGAAGTAGTGTAAATATAAATGGGTGTTTCTTTATGATGAACAGACTTTCTCACTTCTCTCAAACATTCTAACCCATTGATGCGAGGCATATTCATGTCAATGAAAATTACATGAGGCATAAAGGAAATGTCAGCTGCAAATTTTTTAATAGCATCAACACAATCATCTGTACAGACACATTCACATGAGTCATCAGCATGTTTTACAGCTAAAGAGAATATTTCCTGGTCATCTTCGTCATCGTCAATGAGAAAAAAAAGTTTTTTGGATTTCATATTATTTGCTGGGCTTGAAGCCAATGAGCGAAACTAATCCAAATAATTCAGAAATTTGAGGTCTTAGCAAGGCATTAGCATAAAAGACAAATCATAAAAAGTTTTCATCTTCAAGTTCGTGGCTGAATTAACGGCAGGTATATTACAAAGGAAGCGCCACTAGCTGGTTCACTTTTAGCCATAATGAACCCATTATGATTTTCTACAATCTTTTTGCAAATCGCCAGGCCAATGCCCGTGCCTTTGTATTCGTGTTTTCCATGCAGCCGCTGGAAAAGCTCAAAAATTCTTTGGTTATATTGCTCTTCAAAACCGATTCCATTATCTGCAATAGTCAATTTACAATACTTAATATCGTGCTTAAGTGTAATATCAACACTCTCCGCCCCTATTACTTCCTCTGCTGTAATTTTTATAACAACTGTATCATCCTGCTTTGAAAACTTTAATGAATTACTCAGGAGATTTTGTATAAGCTGCCTGAATTGAAAAGGCACAACTTCTACTTCCATGATATCGCTTATGATAATTTTTGCAGATTTTTCATTAATTGCCTCACGCATTTCATAGATAACTTCATCAACAATTTTTTTTAAATCTGTCTTTACAAATATCTTTTCTCCATCATTGGTTCGGGAAAACGATAAAAGGTCTTCAATAAGCGTTTGCATTCTTTTTGCCGCTTCCTGCATTCGCCGGAAATGATCTTTTCCTGTATCGGATAAATGTTCTGTTTCTTTCTGTACAATAAGGTTGCTGAAAAATTGAATTTTTCTAAGTGGCTCCTGCAGGTCATGGCTGGCCACATAGGCGAAAGATTGCAGTTCTTTATTAAGTTTTTCCAGCATCCTGTTTTTTTCAATTAGGATATATGCCTGTTTTTGCTGGTTGTCATTAGCAATTTTTTGCAAAGTAAGATCACGGGTTACTTTGGAAAAACCAATCAGTTTGTTTTCATTATCATGCAATGCTGTCAATGAAATACTGCCCCAGAATAATTTGCCTTCTTTTTTCACACGCCATCCTTCATGAAGTGCTTTACCCTCTTTTTTTGCCATATCAAGTAATTGCATTGGCAAATTATTTTTCCTGTCTTCATCTGTATAAAATGCGGTAAAGCTCTTTCCAATTATTTCACCGGCTTTATAACCTTTGATCCGCTCTGCACCTTTGTTCCAGTTTTGTATCACACCATTTGCATCCAGTAAAATTATTGCATAGTCCTGAACTTCTTCCACCATGCGGTGATAACGATCTTCACTGCTACGAAGTTCTTCAATTATTTTATTCGATGCTGTGTTAGAATTTTCCAGGTCTCTCTTTGTTTTTATAACATCTGTTACATCGTGGCAGATCACCATAACTGCTTCAATAACCTGATTGTTTTTTATCGGGCTAAAGTTTATCTCCCAGTATTTTTCATTTACCAATGACTTATATTCTTTGATAGCTACCTTCTTTCCTGACAAAGCTTCATAGAACTTGTCCCATGCTTCCGTGTTCTTGATATGAGGCAGTATCTCTTCCATTTTTTTCCCTAACAAGTCCGTGGAAAAGGGTTCAAGAATATGTGTGGCGAATTTATTCAATGCAATTAATTCTCTTTCACTATTTATCAGCATGATCACATCTACTGATGCGTTAAGGATACTATCAACAAATTTCTTTTTATCAATCAACACATCATCTTGTTCAGCTATTTTCTTTTTGGCATTATTAATAACTGTGTTTGTATTATTTTCAAAGCTTACATCCTTAGCAATTGCCATAACAGCATACACCTCCCCCCCGCTTGTTTTTAATGGTATCAGCTTGTTTTGAACATAGAATTTATTATCTACTGATTTTCTCGAACCATTGCTAACCGTCTCGCCTCGAAAAGCCTTTAGCAAATCCATATGTGATTGACTTCCCTGGACGTATGGAAAAATATCGAATAAGTACTTTCCTTTTGCTTCAGCGTTTACCACTCCAAAATTATTTTCGCAGCTTTTATTCAAAACCATGATCCTGAGATCGGTGTCAAAAACTACTACCATATCATCCGTTGCATCCAGAAAAGTTTCAATAAAATGCTCAATCTGGTCAATGGATAGAAAAATATTCCTGAGGTCAAGCGTGTTTTTATTAGTGTTCATCGTAAGACTTACGTACTTTCTTTTTGATAATAATGCAGTAATATAAATTGACGTACTTTAAAATTAAGGCTTATAGATATAAGTACAAAAAAGCCCCAAATATTATTACAGCTTTTCTAATGATATTTTTTTCAGATCTCTTCTTGCTGGTGCAGTAAGCATTTCACCGTCATAAGAAAATCTTGATCCATGGCAGGGACAATCCCAGCTTTTTTCTGCATTGTTCCAGCATACGGTACATTTAATATGTGTGCAGGCCGCATTCACAGCATGCAGGTTATTATCCTCGTCTTTGTATAACGCAAGGCTGTGGCCTGAAAGTTTTACTAACTTAGCTTCACCAGCAGCAAGTTCTGCAAATTCCTCTATTTTGGTTGCGGCAAATTTATCTCCAACAAGGTGGCCAACAACATCCGCTGCTTCTTTTACAAACTGGCTAAAGCCTGCTACTGGTTTCACTCTTGATGGACTGAATAGAGCAGCATATTTATTTTCGGTACCAAGTATATGATCGCACAAAATCATAGCGGATAGACTTCCGAATATCATTCCGTTACCGCTAAATCCCGTGGCAGTATAAATATTTTTTGCATTGCCCGGAAGGTGCCCAATATAAGGCAGTCCATCAACAGGAACATAGTATTGCGATGACCACTGGTAAGCAATTTCATCAACATCAAAATAAGTTCTTACATGCGCTTCAAGCCTTCGGAAACATTGCAACGCATTTTCTTCATGCCCTGTTTTGTGATCTTCCCCTCCTGCAATAAGATAAGTTTGTCCTT
>JBDSEE010000039.1:0-29146 GCA_039920245.1 Ferruginibacter sp. | reverse complement strand
TCAATACCTGAACCCGATCATTTTTTACAGGCATATTGAAGGCACCGTAGGGAGCCCCGACAATGCACTTGCCGGTTTTGATTTTAAAGCAAATCTTTTACATCGCTTACAGTTATATGGGCAATTCCTGTTGGATGAATTCAGGCTGGGAGATATTCGGAACAATCCTACAAGCTGGGCCAATAAATATGGTATACAAGCCGGGGTTAAATATGTGGATGCATTTGGTATCCGGAACCTGGACCTGCAGGGAGAGATAAACCGTGTGCGGCCATTTACTTATTCGCATTATGATACCATTGCTAATTATACTCATTATAACCAGCCGCTGGCTCACCCCCTGGGTGCCAATTTCCAGGAATTCATTGGAATTATTAATTACCAGCCAGCGCCGAAATGGTCGATATATGGCCGGGCTATTTATTATTACAAAGGGCTGGATAGTGCCGGCAAGAATTTTGGCGGCAATATCTTTGAAGACTATCGCACCCGTACAGCCGAAAATGGCTTTCAGGTTGGGAGTGGGAGCAAGGCTAAATGTTTCAATGGGTACTTACAGGTTTCTTACGAGCTTAGAGAAAATCTTTTCTTAGATGCGTCGCTGCAGCACAGGCTTTATAAAATAGATAATGTGCCGGGGCAAAGTAATACCACGCTGGTAACTGCCGGTCTAAGGCTGAATATGTTTAAAAGGAGTTATGATTTTTAGGCTCAGTCCGAGGCTGGAAGGGCAGTTATTCAACCGTTAGTGAAAACGTAATTGACCGTGCGTTTATTTGGTCTATTACATTGGAGAATTTAAGATTGCTGTCCCTGCTATGTACATTCTTTAATCCCCAGCCCATTTTAATTTCGGGTGTGAGTACAAACACGGGGAAATAAAAATGAAAGCCAATACCTGCCTCAATGCCATAATCAAGTTTGCTAAGTTTTACGAGATTTTCTGCTTTCTTATCGCCGGCGCTGGCTGCAAAATCATATTCCACCTTGCCGCCTGCCATCATATACACTTTAAAATTATAAATGCGGTCACTGCTGAATTTGATCTGCACAGGAAATGCTAGTGTAATTCCCTGTATCTTTTTAAGGGTCACGCTATCTTCCCCAGCCGGCCTGTCAGGATATTTAAGATTATACTCAAAAGCTTTTTCGGTAAAGACAAGGTTGAGCGGATATGTGCGGATATCGAAGTGTTCGCCCAGGCGTAAGTTGACTAACCATGCCAGGTTGATACCAGAGCTATTGATGCTTTCAACTACCATAACACTGTCGTCTTGCAGGAAACGAGGGTGAAGGGTAAAGTTATAATGTGATCTATTTGCACCTACATTGATACCAAAATGAATGCGCTTGTCGTCATGTTCAGGCTGATTCATTTCTTCTCTTTGTGCTGTGACAAACAAAGGAAAAAATAACGCTATAGCTATATTTACAATTATTTTTCTGCGCAATAAATACTGCATATGCCTAAACTCAGTGTTTTGTGTTGTGTATGGATGAATCCCAGTTTATCCAGGACCTGTAAAAATTTCTTTCCTTCCGGAAAAGCAATGATTGATTCGTCGAGATATTGGTATGCGCAGCGGTTTTTGGAAAACAGTTTCCCCATTAAAGGAGGAATTGTCTTCATGTACAAATTATATATGGATCTAACAGCAGGCGATGCAGGTTTGCTAAATTCAAGAATAACTAACCTTCCACCGGGCCGTAGCACCCGGAAAATCTCAGATAATCCCTTATCGAGATCCTGGAAATTCCTGACACCAAAGGCCACTGTTACAGCGTCAAACGAATTGCTTTCAAATTTTATTGTTTCGCTGTCTCCATTTAACAGATCTATACGATGCTGAAGATTTAGCTTTTTTACTTTGGCTCTACCTATCTCCAGCATTCCATCGCTAATGTCAATTCCAATGATCTTTTCGGGATGAAGCAAATCTTCTGCCATGATGGCGACGTCTGCTGTGCCAGTGGCTACGTCTAACAAAGTTTTAGGTTTTTTTGACTTAAGGTAACCCAGTGCTTTTTTTCTCCATCCTACGTCAATGCCTGCACTAAGAAATCGGTTCAGGAAATCGTAACGGCTTGCAATATCATCAAACATACCAGCCACCTGTTCTTTTTTGGTAAGCTTTGAATGCCTGTACGGAACCACCTTGTCGTGTTGATACTCAGTCATAGTAAGTTTGCAAATATAAGAGGTTTGAATGTGCCTCTATTTTGAGCCATGGCATTTGGTGCCTTTATAAAAGTTAAATTTGCATTAGAAAGAAAAGTATATGCATATAAAAAAGGCTGAATACATCATCAGCAGTCCCGATTATTTAAAATGCCCAGTGCCGGATAAAATGGAATATGCATTTATTGGAAGGAGTAATGTGGGCAAGTCATCATTGATCAATATGCTTTGTAATAATGAAAAGCTTGCGAAGACATCAGGTTCACCGGGGAAGACGCAACTGATCAATCATTTTGAGATCACATCATCAGCATTAAACCAGGAGAGCAATAACAGGCAAGCCCCTAATGAGAAGTGGTATTTAGTGGATCTGCCGGGTTATGGGTTTGCGAAAGTGAGCATCAGCAGCAGGAGGAGGTGGGAGCAAATGATAGAGAATTACCTGCGGAAAAGAGAAAATCTTTCCATGGTATTTGTATTGATCGATGCGAGGCATACGCCTCAAAAAATAGATATTGAGTTCCTGGAAAAATTAAAATTATGGAAGGTTCCGATAAGCCTTGTATTCACAAAAGCTGACAAGGAAACCCAGCGTGTAGTGAGCAAAAATGTAAAAGACTTTTTAAATACTATGAAAAAGACCTGGCAATTCTTGCCTGCGCATTTTGTTACCAGTGCCGAAAAGAAAACGGGCAAAGATAAACTTCTGGGATTTATACAGGAAAAAAACGACGAGCTAAAAGCTGTGAAGCTTTAGCATTTTAAAGTTTTATTTCTTCATCGCTGTCATCAAAAAAGCGAAATTCTGTCAAATGATAATTACTGTTTGACTTGACCTTGATCATTTGCTTGTATTTCCAGGACCACTTAAACCTGCGGCTTAAAAAGCCCGATGTTAAGTATGTATACACTATCGGATGTACCTCAATAGTAAGCCCTTTATGCTTTTGCATGATCAGGTAACTGAGGTTTTTTTCTATTTCATCTTCCAATATTAGTGTAGAGGATATTTTACCAGTGCCGTGGCAGCTGGGACAAACTTCGCTTGTATTAATATTCATTTCCGGCTTCATGCGCTGCCGGGTTATCTGCATCAATCCAAATTTTGTGATGGGAAGCACTGCATGTTTTGCCCGGTCGGTCCTCATGAACTGATCCATGGCGTCTGCCAGTTTCTTTTTATTCTCCATCATGCGCATGTCGATAAAATCGACCACGATGATACCGCCCAGGTCACGGAGCCGGAGCTGTCGTGCTATTTCTTCAGCGGCTTCCAGGTTTGTTTCCAATGCATTCTGCTCCTGGTTATTGCTGACACTTTTATAGCCACTGTTCACATCAATTACGTGCAGGGCCTCGGTATGTTCAATAATCAAATAAGCACCACTTGGCAGGTTAACTGTTTTGCCAAACGCTGCTTTCACTTGTTTTGTAATACCAAAATTATCAAAGATGGGCAATCCGTTATTGTATAAAGAAACGATATCGGCTTTATCCGGTGCAATGCGCTGGATGTAAGCACGGGTATCGGCAAATATGGTCTTATCGTTTGTAACTATCTTGTTGAAATCAGCCGTTAAAAGATCCCTGAGCATACTGGTTGTTTTGCCCTGCTCGCTTAGTATTTTGGCAGGGGGAAAAGCATCTTTAAGATTCTTCTGAATTGTTTTCCAGGTAGCTTCGAGGCTTAATAGATCTTCGTGTAATTCTGCTGTATGTTTGCCTTCTGCAGCCGTGCGCACAATTACCCCAAGGTTCTTAGGTTTAATAGCTTCAATAAGTTTATGAAGCCTTTTACGCTCCTCTGATGAATGAATTTTGCGGGAAACAGCTACAATATCGTTGAAAGGCGTAACTACCACGAAGCGTCCGGGCAGCGATAATTCGCAACTAAGCCTAGGCCCTTTTGCAGCAATAGGCTCCTTCAGTATCTGTACCAGTACATTAGGCCTCCCACTAAGTACTTCGGTAATCTTGCCAGTCTTAATAATCTCAGGCTCTACTTTAAACTTAGAGAAGTCAATACCTTCTTCTGATTTATCGTTGATAGATTGCTGTGTAAACTTCAAGATGGACCTAACATAGGGGCTCAGGTCGGTGTAATGAAGAAAAGCGTCCTTTTCAAATCCTACGTCTATGAAGGCGGCATTGAGCCCAGGAATAAGTTTTTTTACTTTTCCCAGGTACAGATCGCCTACAGCAAAGCTGGCATCTGCTTTTTCATTGTGCAGTTCTACCAGTTTTTTATCTTCCAGCAGGGCAATTTCTACACCCTGCGGTAATGCATTAATAATTAATTCCTTGGTCAAGCGAAAAGTTTTAATTAAGACTTTTACATCAGGAAGGAAACAAAGATGGCATAATATAACGACTATAGCATTCGGTTATATCATGCAATGGTTGTAATGCTGCGTGAAGATTGCAGCATAAATTATAAAAAGAAATTATTTCTTTTTATGACGGTTCTTTCTCAAACGTTTTTTACGCTTGTGAGTAGCAATTTTATGACGTTTTCTCTTTTTACCACAAGGCATATAAAGTCTTTTTTTGTTGAATGATTAATAATTTTTAAAAATATGTTGTTATACTATTTTTTTTATTTTAGCATTTTTACCCGATCGTCAACTTCCTGGGTGTAGTGCGGGTCATTTACCAGTCTTTTACTGATATTGTACCATTTGATTGCTTCTGCTTTGTTTCCTTTTGCTGCGTAAGTATCAGCCAGGAAAGCAATGGCTTCCACATTCTGGGGCTGGGCCATGATTACCTTTTTTAACCGTTCAATAGCCTTATCATATTGTCCTGAAAGATATCCTCCCATGCCCAGCATTAATTGTGCTTTCATATTGGTTGAGTCTTCCCGAACAACTGCTAATAGCTGCTGAATTCCTTTCATCGTCTCTTCCGGTTTGCCTGTGCGGCCCCTTCCAAAAATATAAGAACTTCCCAACCCAATCTTTACGTCAACATTTGCCGGATCCAGTTTCAGCGCCTGTTCGAACAAGCTAATTGCCTGGGCTGTTTCCCACTTTAACTTCGCCTCATCCTTTTCCCAGCGAAGGTTGTTTAAAAATATTTGGGCTGCGAAGGTGAGCTTTTTTTCTGAATTTTCCAACTTAGCTGCTTCTGATGTGTAAAAAGCATAGGGCTCGAAGGACTTAAGGCTGTCTTTCCAGAAATTGGCCAAAGAAGTGTAAACTTCCACCTGCTGGGTGTGCACATCTCCCCGGGAGATTTGATTTTCCATTGTACCGACCAATAAAGACTGGGACGAAGTCAGCTGTTTTTTTGCGGAATCTATAAAGATGCTTATGTCAAAAAGTGGTTCTGCTGAGTTAGTATGAATTTCCGGTTTTTTTGGAGTGACATTGCTAAAGCCTAAAAATAAGATCAATACGAGTGTAAGCCCGATGAGGGCCAAAAGAATAGTTTTTTTCAACTAAATAAATTAAGTGGGCAAAGGTAGGCTATGATCAGGCATCTTCGTCTAATTCGGGGGCTTCATTTACGTTGGGAGAAGTTTTAATTTCCTGCACAAATTCTTTTGCAGGTTTGAAAGCAGGAATAAAATGTTCCGGTATTGAAACTGCAACATTTTTTTTAATATTACGGCCTATTTTTGCTGCTCTTTTTTTTATGATAAAGCTTCCAAAACCACGGACATATAGATTTTCACCGCCTGCAAGCGTCATCTTAATTTCTTTGAACATAGTTTCCAGGGTAACCAATACATCTACCTTTGGAATACCGGTCTTATCAGAGATTCTATTAATTAGGTCTGCTTTTCTCATATCCACAAATTTTGAAAAATAAATTACTGAATGTTGTTTAAAAATACAAGTAAAAAGGTGATACTCAATTGGTTTTAAGTTTAATTTTTCCGCATTATGGTCTCTGCTTCAAAACATCAGATTTTTACATCAACCCTATTGCATTGGAACTCAATTGAAAATACAAGGAGTATGCCATGGAAATGGGAGAAGGATCCCTATAAAATTTGGCTTAGTGAGATTATACTTCAGCAAACACGGGTTGATCAAGGTCTTTCTTACTATAATCGCTTTGTAGAAAAATACCCCAATATTGGGCAATTAGCTTCCGCACCTGAACAGGAGATCTTCAAATTATGGGAAGGCCTTGGGTATTATAGCAGGTGCAGAAACCTGATACACACCGCAAAAGTCATAGCAGGAAAACCCTCTAGAAATTTTCCTGATACTTATAAGGGTCTACTTGAGCTAAAAGGTATTGGGCCCTATACAGCTGCTGCCATAGCATCTTTTGCATTTAATAGACCTCATGCTGTTTTGGATGGTAATGTTTCAAGGTTGTTAGCCCGGTTTTTCTGTATACACACTGCGATTGACTCCCCGGATGGCAAAAAAGAAATGGAGCTGCTTGCAAATACATTATTGGAGAAAAATGATCCCGCCGCATATAACCAGGCAATCATGGATTTTGGAGCCCTGATATGTAAACCCCGGCAACCTTTGTGTGAACAATGCCTTTTGCGTCCCTATTGCTGCGCCTTCAACAAGAACCTGGTGCAACAACTGCCTTATAAAGCATCCCGGATTGAAAAAAAGCATCGTTGGTTCTATTATTTTTTGCTTCAAAAGGGTGAGCAAATCATGCTGCTGCAGCGAAGCAAAAAAGATATCTGGCAGAACTTATATGAATTTCCGATGGTTGAGGAAGTAAAAAGTGCCCATCTAAAGAGGTTAATGAAAAGTAAACAAGTTAAGGAGTTATTGGGATATGATGTTAACGTAGTACATCTGTCTCCTGATTATAAACAACAGCTCACACACCAAACCATTCATGGATATTTTTCAAAGTTGGAAGTGAAATACTTTCCCAATATACCCGGAGCAATCATTGTAGAAAAATCATCGTTGATAAAATATGCATTCCCAAGAATGTTAAGGCAGTATATACAAGATTTTCCATTATAAATTGCGGTCATCTTATATGAATACGGCCCGGTTTTAAAAAATAAAAATGTTATCTTTAATACTGCGAAAAAATAAGAATCAACATAACAATTATAAATTGAAAATTTTATGAGAGGCGTAAACAGGGTAATGCTTATTGGTAACCTGGGCAAAGACCCAGATATTCAATTCCTGGAAGGAAATATTGCAGTGGCTAAATTTTCGCTCGCTACCACAGAAACTTATAAAGACAGAAGCGGAAAACTGATCTCTCAAACAGAATGGCATACGGTAGTACTCTGGAGAGGGTTAGCCGAACTTGCCCAAAAATACCTGCACCGTTCAAGCCTTGTTTATATTGAAGGTCGACTCAAAACAAGAAGTTGGGAGGATAAAGAAGGCAACAAAAAATTTGCTACCGAGGTTGTGGGAGATAACCTGATCATGCTGGATAAAAGAAGTGAAGGCGGGGCACACGGGTTTGAAAATGTGGAGCATAATGATCCGGGTGAAATACCACCATCCCAGCCGGAAGAACCTGGTATAGAAAAATTACCTTTTTGATCTTCATTTAATATTTTTTTGCTGTTTTGTTCACTTAAATTAATTGCTTTGGATTATCATTCGGTAATGGAGACCGGCATATTTTCTTTTCCATTTTTGTTTATAAGCATCGGAGGCGTCACTGTACTTATTTTCCTTGCAGTATTATTATTCATACTTTCTTTTTTGGTAGCTGGAAGCGAGATAGCTTTTTTCTCACTAACCCCAAAAGAGATCAATATCCTTAAAACACGACGGCAGCCTTCTTTCCGACGTATTGCCCACCTGATGGAGCACCCACAAACATTGCTTGCGTCGTTACTAATAACAAATGTATTTGCTAATATAGGAGCCATCCTTATCAGCAGTTTGCTTATAGACGACTGGATGATGCATATAGAAATGAACAGCTATTTAAAATTCATAGTGAAGATTGTGAGTATCTCATTTTTGTTAGTACTATTTGTCGAAGTACTTCCCAAGGTTTGGGCCACCCATCATAAGCTTTGGTTTGCAGCAACCGCATCGCTGACAATCGAAATTTTCAGTAGTGTATTCTATGGATTCAGCCGCAGGCTGGTAAGATTCAATGATAATATTGAATCTAAACTTTCCACACATACTAAAACCGGTAATGACAAGAGAAACCTGGACTATGCCATAGACCTGTTGCCGGACCACGAGGCCAGCGATGAAGAGAAGCAGATTTTGAAAGGCATAAGAAAGTTTGGAGATATAGAAGTTAAACAGATCATGCGTACACGCCTGGATGTAAGTGGCATTGGATATAACTGTAGCTTTGAAGACCTGATTAAAAAAGTTGAAGAACTTCATTACTCCCGCCTGCCAGTTTATAAATCGAACCTTGATGAAATTGCCGGCATACTGCATACGAAAGACCTGCTGCCTTACCTGGGCAAAAGCACCGACTTTGACTGGCATACCCTGGTGAGGACGGCTTTTTTTGTTCATGAACAAAAACTAATTGATGACTTGCTACAGGAGTTCAGGAATAAAAGAATTCACTTTGCTGTAGTTGTGGATGAATTTGGGGGCACATCGGGTATCGTAACGCTGGAGGATATCATGGAAGAAGTTATTGGGGAGATAAAGGATGAATTTGATGATGAAGAAAGTATCAATAAAAAGCTGGATGATCACAATTATATTTTTGAAGGGAAGTTAATGATCAATGATGCCTGCAAGGCTATGAGCCTTCCTACAGATACATTTGATGGAATAAGAGGAGAAAGCGATTCGATGGCAGGCCTGTTATTAGAGATTGCGGGCGAGTTTCCAGAGGTGAATGAAACACTTGTGAGCGGTGATTTTACTTTTATTCCACTAGAGATTAAGAAAAACAGGATTGATAAAATAAAAGTAACCATACATCCCAACGAAGCCTAACCATGAAAATTTTCCTGTTTGTTTTTTCAGCTTGTCTTTTTACCGCCTGCAACAGTGATTATACTTCAAAGAAAAAAGGATATTTTCATATTGACCTGCCGCAACATAGTTACCAGTTATTTAATAAGGCCGGATTTCCATATAGTTTTGAGTATCCTGTCTATGCATCCATTGTAAAAGACAGCACTTACTTCGATGATAATCCTGAAAGCCCTTACTGGATAAATGTAGATTTTCCCCGGTTCAATGCCCGGATCTTCTTAAGCTATAAAAAAATTGGCGGCAATGCATTGTATAAAGTGAAGCAATCCAATGGTGCTTATAAAGACTCACTGGCAGCAAATCATTTTGACAAATTAGTAAATGATGCTTTTAACCTGACAAATAAGAATGAATCGGTCGCAACGTTTATAAAAGACAGTCTTTTTCACACTTCAAATGGCATCACTGGCATTTTGTTCAAAGTGGGTGGAAATGCGGCGACAGCCAGCCAGTTCTTTCTAAGTGATACTACACATCACTTCCTAAGAGGTGCTTTATATTTTGATACTACTCCCAATGCAGATTCCTTAAGACCTGTGCAACAATTCTTACTGGAAGATATCAACCATCTCCTACAAAGCTTTCGCTGGAATAATTAAAGTTTTTACAATTGTTTCCTTTGAGTTTGCCGAAAGAAGCCTGCGATAAAAGTTTCTGTATTTTTGCGGGATGATAGCAATTGATAATGTGCTGGTAAGTGACGATCTGGTAAGGGAGCAATTTGTATGCGACCTGCATGCCTGTAAAGGTGCCTGTTGTGTAGATGGTGACGCAGGTGCACCCCTTGGTAAAAAGGAGTTGAAAAAGATCAATGAAGTTTTTGATGCAGTGCTGCCTTACCTGAACAAGCAAAGCGTGGATGAGATAAACAAACAAGGCAGGTATGTTTACCACACGGAATTCGGATGGGTAACGCCCACTATTGAAAATAAGATATGTGTATATGGAATAAAGGATAAACATGGGATCGTAAAATGTGGTATTGAGCAGGCTTATAACGATGGTAAAGTGAAGTGGAAAAAGCCCATTAGTTGTCATTTGTTCCCAGTGATCGTTACAAAAAGTAAAGACGGTATTACTGAATATGCTAATTATGAACCAAGGGAAGATAATTGCAAGGCTGCATGTGCGTTAGGAAAAAAATTAAAACTACCGGTTTATCAATTTTTAAAAGAACCCCTTACCCGTAAATTCGGTGGAGCATTTTATGAAGCCCTGGATGCTACCGCAAAACATCTTGAAAAATAACTAACTGCCATAAATTTTACTGCCATGTATAATTTGAGAATGAACAAAATTAATTGGCTGTTGTTGCTTACTTGTTTTTATTTACCGTCGTGTTCAGTCAACAGCGCAAAAATAGATAACGACCTCAAAAAATATTTTGACGCTAAAAACGTAGAAGGCTGCTTCACAATGCTGAACAATGCAGATGGAAAAGTAACTGTCTATAATATGACCCTGGACACGCAGCGTGTTCTGCCTGCCAGTACTTTCAAAATTGTAAACTCACTGATCGGACTACAAACCGGCGTGATTAGTTCCGACAAAATGATCATTAAATGGGATGGTGTAAAAAGGAGCAATAACGAATGGAACAAGGACATGGATATGCGGGAGGCTTTTAAAGTAAGCAATGTTGCATGGTACCAGGAAGTGGCCCGCCGAACAGGTAAAGAAACAATACAGCGCTTTATAGATAGCCTTGGGTATGGAAATAAAAATTTAAATGGGCCTGTAGATTCTTTCTGGCTAAATAACCAGCTTAAAATATCCCCCGATGAGCAACTTGGTTTGATGAAGCGGTTATATTTTGATGCATTGCCTTTCAGGAAATCTGTACAGGAAAATGTACGGGATGTGATGCTGCAGGAAAATAATACAACTTATAAATTGAGTTATAAAACAGGTTGGGGTTTTGATGAGTCGGGAAATAATATCGGGTGGATCACCGGGTGGATAGAAGAAAACAGGCATGTTTATTTCTTTGTAACGCTTATTAAGTCGCCGGATAAGAAGATTGATATGAAATCTGTGCGGTTAGATATTACCAGGGATATATTAAAACATTATGGTTTTTTCGAAGGGAAAAAATAAGTTAATTATTCTTTCATTATAAGATGCCCAGGGTTTAAATTTTAATTTAGTCAGGATGCTCCAGTTTCAAAATATAACTTACCTCATACTCTTAGCACTTGTGCTCCTCGTTGTGCTTATGTTCTTTAGGGCAAAGTATAAAAAAAAGCAAGCTGCAAAACGCATTGGAGACCCGGTGATGGTGAAGCAACTTACGGCACATTATAAACCGTTTTCTTTTTTTGCAAAATTCTTGCTGTTAGCTATTGCGCTGAGTTCACTGGTGATTGCTCTTGCTAATTTGCGCAAACCTTCCGGTGAGAACAGTGTTACCCGCAATGGTATAGATGTGATGATCGCACTTGATGTAAGTAAGAGCATGCTTGCCCAGGACATCAGTCCTACAAGGCTTGACAGGGCCAAACAATTCTTGTCAAGGCTTATAGACAGGTTATCAAATAACCGAATGGGCATCGTAGTATTTGCAGGAAAGGCCTATTTGCAAATGCCACTAACGGGCGATGCGGGAGCAGCAAAAATGTATCTTTCATCTGCAACTACTGAATCGGTACCAACGCAAGGGACAGTAATAGGCGATGCATTAAAAATGTGTTATGCATCTTTTAATACTAAAGAAAAAAAATACAAGGCTGTCTTGCTGGTAAGTGATGGTGAAGATCATGATGAAGCAGCAGTAAAAGTTGCATCAGAGATGGCGTCGGAAGGAATTGTAATTTATACTGTTGGTATTGGTTCTCCGCAAGGCTCGCCAATAATGGATGAATCAACTGGCCAATATAAAAAAGACAATCAAGGCAATACCGTTATCTCAAAACTAAATGAAGGAGAATTGATAAGCATTGCACAAAAAGGTAATGGAAAATACCAGTTATTCAAATCAACAGATGAAGTTGTACGGAATTTATATAACCAGTTCAATTCAATGGATCAGCGTGCAGTTAAGGATGATTCACTCATTAATTACCAAAGTTTTTTCCAGTATTTTCTTGGCCTTGCCTTCTTACTATTGTTATGGGAAATGCTGGTAAGCGAAGTAAAAAGATCGAAGGGTGTTAGCAACCAGATAAAAAAACTTAAACCCACCGTTACAATAATCAGCATACTTTTTTTTAGCAGTGCGGTTTTTGCGCAAAGCGATAATGAATTTATCAAGAAGGGCAATGAAGCGTATAAGAAAAATGATTTTCCAACGGCCGCTGCATCGTATGAAAAAGTGGTTCAAAAAAATGCAGGTAACAGCACCGCTAATTATAATCTTGGCAATGCGTTGTATAAAGCAAGTAAGGCAGACGATGCTATTGCTTCGTATGATAAGGCAATTGCTTCCATGGAAAAGCCTCTTCAGAAAGCAGATGCCAATTATAACAAAGGAGTAGTACTTCAGAACAACAAAAAAATACCCGAGTGTATCGAATCTTATAAAGCTGCATTGAGGCTTAATCCTAATCATGAAGATGCCCGGCAGAACTTGCAAAGGGCGCTTCAGCAGCAAAAAGAACAAGACAAACAGGATAAGAAAGATAAGGACAAGAATAAGGACCAGAACAAAGATGATAAGAAAAAAGATGAGGACAAGCAGCCAAAGCCGCAACCGTCCAAGCTTACCAAGAAGGATGCAGAAGAGAAATTAAAAGCGCTGATGCAGCAGGAAAAAAATCTCCAGGATAAATTACATAAAGTAAATGCTGCCAGTGTAGAAAAACCAGAAAAAGACTGGTAAAGAAACAGTGTCGTTTCACTGGTAGGCAATACCGACTTCAAGTATTTGTTATCTTTGCTGTAGGTTTTCAAAAAGCTTCATCATAAAATTTTTACATGCAATTTTATTGCGATTCTTTAACGGGTTACAGGCGGTTAAAGACCCTTGAGGTCACTATCGGGAATCTTGTGATCGGTGGGGATAATCCTATCCTGGTGCAGACCATGACGACGACAGATACGATGGATACGAATGCAACTGTAGAACAGAGCATTCGTTGTATTGAAGCCGGGGCAGAGCTGGTACGTATAACGGCTCCTTCAAAAAACGAAGCAGAGAATTTACAGAATATAAAGGATTCATTAACGCTGAAAGATTATCATGTGCCGCTTGTTGCTGATATACATTTTACTCCTAATGCGGCAGAAATTGCTGCCAGGATAGTGGAGAAAGTTCGGGTGAACCCTGGTAATTATGTAGACAAAAAAAAGTTTGAACAAATAGAATATACCGACGCAGAATATGCAGAAGAGATAGAAAGGATCAGGCAGCGATTTACGCCGTTGGTAAGGATATGTAAGGAACATGGTACTGCTATGCGAATTGGTACCAACCATGGAAGCCTTAGCGACCGGATCATGAGTCGTTATGGTGATACCGCAAATGGTATGGTGGAAAGTGCTATGGAATTTTTAAGAATTGCACGCAGCGAAAATTATCACCAGATCGTGCTGAGCATGAAGAGCAGTAACCCGCTTGTCATGGTTCAGGCATACCGCTTACTGATCAATCATATGCAGCTTGAATTTGGCGAATGCTACCCATTGCACCTCGGTGTTACAGAAGCCGGTGATGGAGAAGATGGAAGGATAAAGTCAGCTATTGGTATCGGTAGCCTACTACAGGATGGTATTGGGGATACTATACGGGTTAGCCTGACCGAAGACCCTGTATTTGAAATACCTGTTTGTAAAGACCTGGTAAAACGCTATGCGACTTATCCAGAGACCCCATTAGTTGTTTCAGCGGAAAAGCCATTCTATAATCCATTTGAATACGGCCGCCGTTATTCTGATGCCATCAGTAATATTGGGGGTAAAAACGTTCCTGTCGTTGTTGCAGATTTTATGCTTGCAACTGGTATCAACCGTGAGGACCTTACTGCCATTGGTTATACATACAATGCCATAACAGATAAATGGAATATTTTAGATGCCGCTGCTGACTTCATTTATACTTCAGAAAAAACGATTGACTTTCACCTTCCCGGTACGTTGCGTGTGATGAGTGATTACAATACATGGGAGCAACATAAAGGGGATAGTAAAATATTTCCTCTATACCAGGGAGCTGGTTTTCTGAATGCTGCTATCCATCACCCGGTACTTAATTTTATTGCTATAGATGCTGGAATTGATTACCATGGTTTGATAGGAGCAGTAAAAGAAAACGGTTCTGTTGTATTTTGTGTTTATGCCAGCGGGCCTAACAGTGTACAGGATGTTCGCAAATTTTTTATACATCTTCATAAGTTGGGAATGAATAATCCTGTGATACTTGCAACGGAGAGCATGCATTCAACCGTGGACGAACAACTGATACATTTCAGCATAGAAACCGGTGCCCTTTTTCTTGATGGTATGGGTGACGGAATTTGGCTCATAAACGATCCATCTAAAATGGAAAATAAAAAGGTAAGCGGCCGTACTTACCTGCCGGCTGCCAATAACCAGCAGTTTTTAAATAATACATCATTTTCTATTTTGCAGGCTGTGCGTACCCGTATCTCCAAAACAGAATATATAAGTTGCCCAAGTTGTGGCAGAACCCTTTTTGACCTGCAGGAAACTACTACTAAGATCAGGAATGTTACGCATCACCTGAAAGGGCTGAAAATCGCTATCATGGGTTGTATTGTGAATGGACCGGGTGAAATGGCAGATGCAGATTTTGGTTATGTTGGCAGCGGACCGGGGAAGATCACTTTGTACAGGGGGAAAGAAGTTGTGAAAAAGAATGTAGAGAGCGAGATAGCAGTAGATGAATTAGTAGGCCTGCTGAAAGATAGTGGCGTGTGGGTAGACCATCAAAATATTTAGAGAAGTTTTTCAAGTGAGGCTGTCTCAAAAGAAAAATTTCACGCCCGTCCGAACGGTGGGCCGGGCGGGCAAAGAAACCAAGAATACAAAGAAGACAACGAAAAATAATATTGATCAACAATAAATTACTTTGTACACTTTGTCTTCGTTGTGTGAAAATATATTACTTAAGAGACAGTGTCTTTTTTTAAAGTAGATTATGCAAACAGATTTTCTAATCATCGGCTCCGGGATTGCGGGACTTACCTATGCTTTAAAGACAGCAGAGGAATGCCCGGATAAAACCATTACTATTTTAACGAAAGCACAAAGTGATGAGACCAATACCAAGTATGCCCAGGGAGGTATTGCCGGTGTAATGGATCTTGATCATGATAGTTTCCAGAAACATATTGATGATACCCTTATCGCAGGTGATGGATTGTGTAACCCCGCAATCGTTGAGATCGTAATTAAAGAAGGTGTGGATCGTATCAATGAACTGATAAGCTGGGGAGCCCGGTTTGATAAAGAGCCTGATGGTGATTATAAATTAGGAAAGGAGGGGGGGCATAGTGAAAACAGGATACTGCATCATAAAGATGTTACTGGCCGTGAGATGGAGCGTACACTGCTGGAGGCAATAAAAAAATGCAGCAATATAAATTTAGTTACAGAATGCTTTGTGCTTGACCTTATCACGCAACATCACCTTGGTTACCTGGTTACTAAGAGTACGCCGGACATTGAATGTTATGGTGTGTATGTGTTAAACCTGACGACAAATAAAATAGATAAAATATTATCAAATATTGTTTTGCTGGCAACTGGCGGTAACGGTCAGATATACAGGAGTACTACGAACCCCGCTATTGCAACAGGTGATGGAGTAGCAATGGTCTACCGGGCTAAGGGCCGCATAGAGAATATGGAATTCATACAATTTCATCCAACAGCATTGTATGAATCAGGTGTACGTGGACAATCCTTTCTTATTACTGAAGCAGTAAGAGGCGATGGCGGAATCTTGCGCAATCAAAATGCTGAGGCATTTATGAGCCGCTATGATAGCAGGCTGGACCTGGCTCCCCGTGATATTGTAGCCAGGGCCATTGATAATGAAATGAAAATAAATGGTACTGAGTTCGTGTACCTTGATTGCAGGCATATGCCTATGGATAAGTTCCTGGAGCATTTCCCCAATATTTATGAAAAGTGCCTGAGCATTGGTATTGATGTGCGCAAGGATATGATACCAGTATCGCCCGCTGCACACTATAGCTGCGGCGGAATTAAGACAGATGAGTGGGGGCGTACTTCGATTCATAACCTGTATGCAGCGGGAGAATGTGCCAGCACCGGGTTACATGGAGCGAACAGGCTTGCCAGCAATAGCCTTTTGGAGGCAATGGTTTTTGCCCACAGGGCATATTTGCAAAGCGTGGAAGTTTTGAGAAACCGGGAAAAAAATAAACAATCCGTATCACATATAAAAATACCAGACTGGAAATCGGAAGGCACCCGTGCACCCCAGGAATTGATCGTAATAACACAGAGCCTGAAAGAAATGAAATTACTGATGACAGATTATGTTGGTATCGTACGGAACAACGATCGCCTTCAAAGAGCCAATAGGCGACTTGACCTGTTGCATGAAGAAACTGAAACCTTGTACAAAACAACTGAAGTTTCGCCAAGGCTTTGTGAGCTTAGAAATATGATAACGATATCGTACCTGGTAGTAAAAAGCGCAGAGCTGCGTAAAGAAAGCCGTGGTTTGCATTTCAATACCGACTATCCTGGAACAAGCGCCTTGCTGCAAAATACAATTTTATAAAAAGCCTGCAGCGGCTATAACTTTGCCCCACAATTTTTAGCATGTATTATCTTATTTACGGATTCTTGTACCTTATTTCCCTGCTTCCTTTCTGGATCTTATATGGCATAAGTGATATCATTAGTTTCTGTATATTTTACTTAGGGGGCTATCGGAAAAAAATAGTTTTATATAATCTTGGGATTGCTTTTCCTGAAAAAACAGGTACCGAAAAAAAGAAGATTGCCTGGCAGTTTTATAGAAATCTTATTGATACGTTCATTGAAACGATCAAGCTTTTAAGTATGAGTGATAAAAGCTTTCGTAAGCGTGCCACCATGGATGTGAGCATCATTAATGAAGTAGCATCGAGAGGGAAAAGTATACAGTTTCACAGTGGACATCAAATGAACTGGGAGTATGGTAATTATGTAATGGCAAATAAACTGCCAATTCCCTGGATTGGTATTTATATGAAAATTAGCAACCGGGCATTAAACCGGCTGTTCTACCATATCAGGGCAAAAAAGGGAACTGTGCTTGTTGCCACAAAAGAATTCAAAAGCAGGATGCATGAAGTTTTTCGTCAGCAATATTCACTGGGCCTTGCAGCAGATCAAAATCCTGGCGAGCCACACCGAAGCAACTGGTTATATTTTTTTACTAAGGCCGCTCCCTTTGTAACTGGCCCTGATAAGGCCGCTATAAAAAATAATACAGCTGTAATATTTGTAAAATTCCTTAAAAGAAAAAGAGGCCATTATGAATTTATAACCAAACTGATCACTGAAGATGGCGCTCTTTTAAAACCAGGTGAACTCACGCTTATGTATAGGGATTTTCTGGAAGAAACAATCCGTGAATCACCTGATAATTATTTATGGAGCCATCGAAGGTGGAAATGGGAATATAAAACAAATCTTGAGCATCTATGGATAGACAAAGTGCCGCCTCCCGGCGGATGGAAGGATAAGCCTTAAGTACTAAGGTATAAGCATTAGTAAGTAAAGGCAGCCAACGTTAATTCAACATACTTGCTTCTTTTACTATCTCAACTTTTTCCTGTTTACTTATGGAACCCCAGCCCCCCAATACATTTCGAAGATTGTGAAGGCCCTGGCGTTTTATAAGTGAAGAAGCGATGACACTGCGATAACCACCAGCGCAATGAACATAGAGATTCTGGCTGTCATCAAATTGTGCAAGATGCACAAGGTCCGTCATTTCATTCAACGGAATATTAATAGCGTCTTTTAAATGACCATCCGCAAATTCAGGCTCACGACGCACATCCAATATGACTAAATTAGGATCATGCGGAATGTCCATTATTAATTCATCGGCTTCCACATCAACGATAAGATCCATTTTTTCTCCTGCATTTTTCCAGGCTTCAAATCCACCATCCAGGTAACCCTGCATTTTATCAAAACCTACCCGGCTAAGCCGAATAATTGTTTCTTCTTCTTTGCCCAAGGGGGTCACCAATATAATAGGTTTATCAAAAGGCAGAATCGTACCGGCCCATTCAGCAAACCTTCCTTCAAGGCCAATAAAAATTGAACCCGGAATAAACCCTTGTGTAAATTCAGAAGCAGGTCTGGTATCTAACAAAATAAAATCTTCTTCCTGCTTCTCCTTCAATTCAGAAACACTTAATGCTTTCATTCCCCTCCTCTTTACATCGGGCAGTGCATCGTAGCCTTGCTGATTTATTTTAGCATTGATGGCAAAATATCTTGGAGCTGCATGTAATCCATCTGTAACTGCTTTTACAAATTCCTCTTTTGACTGCGGTTGCAATGCATAGTTACCCGCTTTTTCCTCTCCTATAGTACTGAATGTATTTGGCCCAAGGTTTTTTCCGCAACTGCTTCCCGGCCCATGAGCAGGATATACTATCACATCATCTGCCAGGGGTAATATTTTATTTTGAATAGTGTCATACATAATACCAGCGAGTTCCTGGCTGGTCATATCACCACTGCTTAAGTCGGGCCTGCCCACATCACCTACAAATAATGTATCACCGGTAAATATTGCGTGTGGTTTATTGTTTTCGTCCCGCAGTAAAAAACAACTGCTTTCCAAAGTATGTCCAGGCGTATGTAAGAGCTCAATCGTTATATTTCCAAGTTTAAAGATCTCGCCGTCCGCTGCATTGTGAACTTTAAAACTAGTGACAGCGCCGGGGCCGTAAATAATAGGCGCACCGGTTTCTTTACCAAGGTCTATGTGACCACTTACAAAGTCAGCATGAAAATGTGTTTCAAAAATGTATTTTATAGATGCATTTCTTTCTGCGGCAAGTTCAGTGTATTCATGTGTATCCCTAAGAGGATCAATAATAGCTGCTTCACCATTACTCTCAATGTAGTATGCTGCTTCGCTCAGGCAGCCTGTATATAATTGTTTGATAAACATTTGTAGGAAATTTATTTCCGGGTAAAGTTAAAACGAAAAAAGCGGATGATTATCACCCGCTTTTTATCCTGAAATAATTTTTCCACTTTTAGGAAATTAATCCCTGCACTGTCTCATTGATCTCATCGATACGCTTGTAATTAACAGTGTAGTAAATGAATTTACCATCACGCTGTGTGGTCACAATACCAGCCCTGCGAAGGATAGCAAGATGCTGAGATGCCACAGATTGCTCCAGGCGCATACGTACATAAATTTCTGTTACAGTTATCTTTTTCTCTGTTTCTATCAGGGAAAGTATTTGCTGTCGCAGTTTATGATTGAGTGCACGTAACACAAGCGCAGCTTTCTTTAAATTGTGGTAATTGACATTCAACGTTTCCAGTATTTCGGGTGTTCCGTTTGCAGATGGAATAATCTGCTCGTGTGTTTGAGTTGCAACCATCATAGGAATAATAAATTTTAAATAACTTGAACAAATAGATTTTAAAAAGCAAATATACCTTGTAATAAATATTTAAATATTCAGCTATTGTTAAATTACTTTAATATGACTTTTATTTAACGTTGTTATCTTGAAACGCTTTGAGGTAAAAGGGTTCGCCATATGCAAGATTTGTAAATATTCCTTTTTTAAACATGTGAAAGGTCATTTTCCCCATGCCGTTTTCTAAAAAAATTACATTATGAAAAATTGCATTTGGTATGTGAGAAACGAGGTTAATAAATTTTTCTGCACCATCCCCTGAAAAAACAACAGGCTGTTTATCAAGATATTGTTTGAAAGAATTTTCGTTTAAAATAAGCGGGCGAGGCGGCTCAATTATTTCCATGTGCTTATTGTACAAGGTGGTAAATACTTCCATTCTTCTTGCATCAATCATGGGGCATACAAGGGAATCATTACTTAATTCCATTTCTTCTGTAACTGCAGTTGCAATTAGATATAGTGAACTAATAGATATTAACGGTTTATTAAGAGCAAAGCAAAGACCTTTTGCAGAAGACATAGCTACCCGGAGCCCTGTGTATGATCCGGGACCAGCACTTACAGCTACAGCATCTAGTGTATCCAGGGTAGTATTCAATGCTAACATTAGTTCCTTTACGGCACGGTGTAAAAAAATAGCATGATCTTTTTCATTATCATTCAAAACAGATTGAACAACCAGGCCGTCTTTTGCGATGGAAACAAATGCCCTGGAGGATGTTGTATCAATATTCAGAATCATGCTCATAAGATTGCTTATTCATTTAATACAGAAGCAGGAATATATCTTTCCTCTGTGGCTGCGAGTTTTTGTAACAGCTCATAAATATTTTTTTTGCCAATGATCAATGACCATTCAAAAGGTCCGTAAGGATGATTGGTTCCAAGTTTCATAGCAGTATCTATTTCGGCAGGAACACTTACTTTATCTTGCTTTGCATAGAATGCTTCATTGATGATCATCGAAATTATCTTAGCGCTAATAAAGCCCGGTTCATCGGCGCAATTGATAATTTTTTTATGCATCAATCTAAAAAATTTGTCAATTGTTTCATTGTTGGTGCCAGCTATTTCCCAGGTTTCATTTTTTAAAAAACTGTTCCATCCATTCATACGAATAAAGTTAATGGGAGCACTTATTTCTTTAAGTGTAACAATAACACTATTGATCAAAACAGGTTTTACGGTATTATAAATTTGATTGTAAGCATCTTCATCCAGGTTCATATATAAATCAGCAGGTTCCTTGCACATATTGCCTGTACCAAGAACCCTATGCCATTCCACTTCATTGGCAGAGCTGACTAACTCATCAAATTTTGCGTCATTTGTGTTAATTACAACCTTCATTATTCCTGTTTGAGCAAAAATACGTTGGAGATAACAGATATATTTGCTTCTCAAAAATTAATGTAATGCAAAAAATAATTGTTAATACCCCTAATGCACCTGCACCTATAGGCCCGTACAACCAGGCAGTGAGGTCCGGTAATCTTTTATTCATATCAGGACAAATTGCTTTGGATCCTTCGACGGCAGGTCTTATCATTGATGATATAGAAACAGAAACCACGCAGGTGATGAAAAATCTGCAGGCGATTCTTACTGAAGCCGGCGCCGGGTTTGAAAATATTGTAAAGACAACAATATTTTTATCTGACATGAGTTTATTTGCAAAGGTGAATGAGATCTATGGAAGTTTTTTTACAGCAGATTTTCCTGCAAGAGAAACGGTAGCTGTAAAAGGATTACCTAAAAATGTAAATGTAGAAATCAGCGTTATTGCATCTTTATAATTATGATCGTTATAACGGCACCAGTACATGAATTTTTAATAAAAAGCCTTTCAGAAAGAGGTTACAAACTGCTTTACGAGCCGGCAATAACATATGAACAACTACTGGATAAAGTAGGGGAAGCCGAAGGGCTGATTGTAACAACGAGACTGAAAATAGATAAAGCCATTCTCGACAGAGCAGTCAATTTAAAATGGATCGGAAGATTGGGGAGCGGGTTGGAGCAAATAGATACTGCTTATGCAGCTGGTAAAAATATTTTATGCGTAAGTAGTCCGGAAGGCAATCGCAATGCTGTAGCTGAACATGCATTGGGTATGTTGTTGTCCCTGATGAATAATATTCCTAAAGCTGCATCTGAAGTTAAAGAAGGTAAGTGGATACGGGATCGAAACAGGGGTATTGAACTAACAAGTAAAACTGTAGGCTTGGTCGGGTTTGGGAATACAGGACAGGCATTTGCCAATTTGTTACATGCATTTGATGTTACCATTCTTGCTTATGATAGGTATAAAGAAAATTTTGGGAGCAAGCTTGTAAGAGAAGCTAATATGGAGCATATATGCCGCTATGCAGATGTTATCAGCTTTCATGTGCCGTTAACAGATGAGACACGTAATATGGCAGGCGCTGATTTTTTTAATTCGCTAACTCAAAAGCCATTCATATTGAACACATCCAGGGGTTCAGTAGTAGAAACGTCAGCCCTTGTAAATGCTTTAAAGGAAAATAAGATTGCAGGTGCGGGCCTTGATGTTCTGGAGAATGAAAAAATTGATAACCTAAACGAATTAGAAACCGGATTGCTCCAGTACTTACTACATAAAGAAAACGTTTTGGTAACTCCCCATATTGCTGGTTATTCTCATGAATCTTTTTTAAAAATGAGCCAGGTGATCTTACAGAAACTCGGCATCAATTAGGGCGGGCTTATTGTGATTCTGATTAAAGAATAGTATATTTGTATCAAGTGCAACGCTTTAGTAAACCTGGAGCGTTGTATTTTTTTTGTATAGCTAAAACGAATCAATATGTCAGACACAAATTATGTTACCCAGGAAACTTTTGACAGGATGCAGGAAGAGTTACATAAGTTAAAATCTGTGGATCGTCCTGCAGCCAGCAGGGCAATAGGTGAAGCCCGTGAAAAAGGAGATTTGAAAGAAAATGCAGAATATGATGCAGCCAAAGAAGCCCAGGGATTGCTGGAAGCTAAGATAAATCAAATGGAAGGTGTTATTGCCAATGCTCGTATTCTGGATGAAAGCACGATTGATTTCAGCAGGGTAAGTATATTAACCAAGGTGTCCCTCATAAATATGGCTACTAAAAAATCAGTGACCTACCAGATCGTTTCTGAAAGTGAAGCTGACCTGAAGGCGGGTAAAATATCTGTTACTTCACCTATAGGAAAAGGATTGTTAGGCAAAGTAGTAGGAGAGGTTGCTGAGGTAACTGTTCCTGCTGGTGTGCTTAAATTTAAAATTGAAAAGATATCGGTCTGATATTTTTTTAAAATAAAAACGAGAGCCTGTTCATGCAAATGATCAGGCTTTCTCATATTATCTTTAAGAAAAAAATCAGATGACTATTTTCAGTAAAATTATTGCAAGAGAAATTCCTGCTTATATCCTTGCAGAAAATGAAAAATTCATTGCTTTCCTGGATGTATTTCCTTTGGTGAAAGGGCATGTGCTGGTGGTTCCCAAAATAGCTATTGATAAATTATTTGACCTGCCTGATGGTTACCTTGCTGAAATGCTTGTTTTTGCAAAACCCATTGCGCATGCAATAGAAACCAGTTTTGATTGCAACAGGTGCGGCATCAGTGTAGTGGGCCTGGAGGTTCCTCATGCACATATGCATCTGCTGCCTATTAACAGTGCAGATGATCTGAATTTTACGAGACAAAAATTATCATTGAGTAAAGTTGAAATGGAATCCATCCAACAGAAAATTATAGAACTCTTACCTTAAGATCAGTTTTTTATATTCAACCTAAAGCCTACGCCATGCAGGGTTTCAAGGTTAATAGTCTCATCTGCCCTGAGATGTTTACGTAATTTGGTTATGAATACGTCCATGCTGCGGCCAAGAAAATAATCATCTTTCCCCCATACATTCAGCAATACCTCATCCCGCTTCAAAATTTTGCCGGGATGCTGTGCAAAAAACTTAAGGAGATCAGCTTCTTTTTGCGTGAGACCAACTACTTCGTCTTTAGCGTAAATTTTTAATTCACTATAGTTGAAGCGAATGTTTCCAAGCTGAAATTCTTCTTTATTATCTGCAAGCAATTTCCTGGTTCGTTTAAGAAACACTTCGATTCTCATAGTTAGTTCCTGCATACTAAAAGGCTTTGTTACATAATCGTCAGCACCTGTTTCAAATCCTTTTATTTTATCTTCCTGGTGACTTTTGGCAGTGATAAAAATGATTGGCACCAGGTCGCTTAGCTGTCTTATTTTTTTTGCCAGGGCAAATCCATCCTTTAGTGGCATATTAACATCAAGCAGGCAAAGATCGAATGATTTTTTCTGGAACTGAGTATAAGCCTCATCGCCATCCCCACAACTGGTAACGGCATATCCTGCTTCTTCAAGGCTGTCCTTAATTACGAACGATAAAGCGTGGTCATCTTCAGCCAATAGAATATTTGCTTTCATTCCTCCGGGATTTTTATTAAAAAAAGTGAGCCTTTTCCATTTTCACTTATCACCTCTATAGTTGCTTTATGGGCATCCATTACTTTCTTTACAAAGTTAAGCCCAAGACCGAAACCTTGTGAATTATGAATCTCGCCTACAGTGATCCGATAAAATTTTTTGAAGATCTTTTTCTGGTGTTTCTTCTCAATGCCTGGCCCATTATCCTTTATTCCAACTAAAAAACATTTGCCTTCTTTATTTATGTAAATGTCAATCGAAGGGTTTGGCGAATATTTTAAAGCATTCTCAAGTAGATTGATAAAAGAAAGCAGCAGGTAGGACTTGTCAGCATTTATGATTGTTTCCTGGCTGTTATCATGAATTGAAATTATTCCTTTCTTTTCTTCCATCAATGGAGTTATGTTCTCAATTGATTTTTTAATAAGTTCTATTAAATTAAATTTTTCTTTTTGAATGGGTAATTGCGCTTGCTCTGTATATGCTATTTGCAAAAGCTTTTGGGTTTGTTCCTGCAAATGGTCTATCTGGTCATTGAGGATTCCGGAATAGTTCTTTAGTTTTTCAGGGCGATAAATAATATCTGGCTGCTGCAGTACGCCTGCAGCTATCTTCAGTACTGCCAGCGGCGTTTTAAATTCATGCGTAAAATTATTTACAAAATCTTTTTGAATTTCGTTGAGAAAGCGTTGCCGGTAAAGAAAGAATATACTCAAAGCTGTAGCGATCAATGCAAGAATTAGGATGCCGCCAGAAATTATCCAAAAGATCATTTGCTTCAGGATATATAAATTCCGATTGGGAAAATAAAGTGCGATGTAACTATAATCTTTAATGATCAGTGGGATCGATATTTTTTCTTTGGATGCAAAAACCACATTTGGAATATCAATAAACTCCTGCTCAATAAATTGTTGCCTGTTACGATCGTAGAGTGCGATCTTACAGTCAGCATAGAGATCAAAATCGGTAAAATCTTCACTAAGACTTTCTGCAACTCTTTGTATGCTTGGAATAAATTCTATGCGTGCCAGGTAAATGTCTGGTTGGGGGTTTTCTACCAGGTCTTCAATTTTAAATGCTGAGTCTTTTATCAACGGCATACCCCTGTACAGAGCCTTAGTACTCTTAAGTACATTGATGTTAAATATTTTTTGTTCATAATTGTAAATTTTCTGCAGCCAGAATAATTGCATGGCTATAATAATGGCAGCAATCACTGAGCCCATAACAATTACCCATCGAAGCGTTTTAGATTTTACTGCCATGATTTATTTAATACGGCCAGGATTTTTTTTGATGAATTGTTGCCAGCCGCCTGATTTGCCTGGTGATATTGCATGTACTGAATTTTGCTGAAGATGATGGCAGACTGCAACCGCCAGTGCATCGGAAGCATCCATATAAGCGGGAGCATCTGTAAATTCCAGCATACGCTGCAACATATTCAGCACTTGTTCTTTTGCTGCATTTCCATTTCCGGTAACCGACATTTTTATTTTTTTGGGAGAATATTCATTTACCGGAATGCCAGCTTGCATAGCAGCAGCGATTGCAACTCCCTGTGCCCTTCCCAGCTTAAGCATGCTCTGCACATTCTTACCAAAAAAAGGTGCTTCAATAGCAAAGCAATCTGCTTTATAAAATGATATCAACTCACAAACTTTAAAATGTATTTTCTGTAATCTTTCATACGGGTCTTCAACAGAGCTTAGTTTTAAAACGTCCATGTGAATAAGCTGCATAGTTTGTCCGTTCGTTTGTAACAGGCTATAGCCCATCACGATTGTTCCCGGATCAATTCCCAAAATGATTTTTGATTTATTTTGCAATGCGCCTATTTTTACCCATTAAAGATACCTGCTGAACAAAAATATCAAAATAATAATCAACTACCTGCTTGGGCCCTTGCTATTTGCGGTTTTATGTTGGAGCATGTACAGGCAGGTGAGCATGCAAAAAGATCTTGAGCAACGCTGGCAACAGATAAAGCAATGCTGGCATAATCCACTCTTCTGGCTTGTTGTGCTTTTAATGTTTGTTAACTGGTTACTGGAAGCAAAAAAATGGCAGGTGCTTTTATTGCCGTTGCAACAATTATCGCTGGGCACTGCTTTTAAAGCTGTACTGGCTGGATGCAGCATAACCATGCTTACACCCAACCGTATTGGTGAATATGGTGGCCGGATCTTATACGTTAAAGAACATAACAGGTTACAGGCAATCTCACTTACTATCTTAGGGAGCATGAGTCAATTGATGATCACACTCATCATTGGCACAGCAGGCTTACTCATTATGCAATATCATTCTGCTGATGATGCAGGTACGTTCAAGATGCTACCCGCTATATTCAGTAACACCCTTCTTGCCATCAGCATTTTTTTTACACTCGGACTTATACTAGTATACCTGCGTATAAATTTTATCATAGCCTTATTGAAGAAAATTCCTTTTCTTAAAAAGGCCTTAAAGTATATGCTTGTACTGGAGCAAGTTAGCCGTAAACAATTGTTAAGAATTGTGGTTTTATCGGGTATAAGGTATCTGGTATTTATATTGCAATACATGTTGCTGTTACAAGTAATGGCAGTAACAGTGAACCCGTTTTTGTGTTTCTGGTTACTAAGTATTTTTTACCTAATCATGGTCCTGGCACCCACCATCGGTTTTACAGAGTTTCCAATAAGAGCCACGGCAAGTGTGCAATTGTTTGCTTTGTACAGCACTAATATCCTGGGTATACAGGCAGCAGCACTAGGTATCTGGCTATTAAATATTGTTGTGCCCGCCATATTAGGAAGTTTTTTAATTTTGGGAATTAAAATCAATCAAGATAAAAATGACAATTCGATACCTTAAAATTTTTTTACTATCAGCAAGCATCACGGGATTGACTTTTACGCCGTCCCCGCAAGAGCATCCACAGACAGATTTTTGTGGCATCCGTAATACTGCATTCAAGGCAGGCGAAAAGATTACTATGAAAATATTTTATAGTGCATTGGGTGCATACATAGGTGCAGGCGAAGCAACTTTTACTAATACATTAGAAAGATATAATGGCAAAACGGTTTATCATGCCGTGGGAGATGGTAAAACTTATTCTGTCTTTGATAATTTTTTTAAAGTAAGAGACCGTTACGAAAGCTGGATAGATACCGCCACATTATTGCCGTATAAGTTTTTAAGAAATGTAGATGAAGGCGGCCACAAGATTTACAACAACGTAATCTTTAATCAAACAGCCAATACTGCCGTAAGTACAAACGGTGTTTTTAAAATTACTGATTGTATGCAGGATGTTGTGAGTGCGGTTTACTATGCCCGCAATATCAACTGGGACAAATATAAAGAAGGTGATAAAATTCCATTTGATATGTTTTTGGATGATGAAGTGTATCATTTGTATATCCGGTACCTGGGAAAAGAAAAAGTAAAAACAAGGTATGGTAAATTTCATGCGATCAAGTTCAAGCCCTTGCTTATAAAAGGAACCATCTTTGAAGGCGGCGAAAAAATGAATGCATGGGTAAGTGATGATCCCAACCATTTATTGTTACGTGTGGAAAGTCCCATCTCCGTAGGAAAGATAGTAGTAGATATGATGGGTTATAGTAATCTTCGTTACCCGCTTTCATCTCTTACCAGCGTGCGGTGAAGAGAACAGCCGGCAGGCGATGCTTGGGTTGTAAAATGATTTTAAATATTTTTTTTAGCCAGGCCGTAGGTCATCTAATCACTTTGTTGTTACCTACCCCTTCAAAAGGTGGGGTCTCACCCCATTACTTCATTGCTTTATTCTGCATATTATTTTATAGATCTTTCAGTAATAAACTTTCCCCTGCTCGTATGCCTTTTTCCGTAAGCGCAAGGTTGCAGCATTCAATCAACGGGTCATGTTCAAAGAAGAGTATGAAATTTTTTTCCTGGGCCTCTGTAAGAAATGCTTTTTTTTCGTGCAAGGTTGTG
Organism: Ferruginibacter sp.; assembly: GCA_039920245.1. Lineage (GTDB taxonomy): Bacteria > Bacteroidota > Bacteroidia > Chitinophagales > Chitinophagaceae > Ferruginibacter. Next base: position 1,003 of record JBDSEE010000039.1, on the reverse strand, counting down.
AGGGGAAACATATCATAAGCCATTACATATGGCAGGGGAATGTGTGCTGCTGAAGGAAGCAGGTCCGCCATGAAAACGATCGTACGTCCATTGTAATTAACCTGTGGCAGCATCATAGCATCTGTGTGCCCAAAGACTTGTGTTATTTCTATGGAAGCTGGAAACTCTGCAAAATTTGTTTCAATAAATTTTAGCTGACCACTTTCCTTTATAGGTAAAATATTTTCTTTCAGGAATGATGCTTTTTCCCGGTCGTTGGGTTCTGTTGCCCATTTCCAATGTCTTTCATTACTCCAGTAAGTTGCATTTTTAAAAGCAGGAATTAGTTTATCGTTCACCCGCTCTATGCTGCCACCGCAATGGTCAAAGTGCAGATGCGTAAGAAATACATCCGTGATATCATCCTTACTAAAACCATTTACTGCAAGAGAACGGTTGAGGGTGTGATCACCATGCAAATGATAATGCCCCATAAATTTAGCGTCCTGTTTATTTCCGATGCCATTATCCACCAGGATCAACCGATTGCCATCTTCAATCAAAAGGCAACGCATAGCCCAGGAGCAAAGATTGTTTTCATCAGGGGGATTCAATTTTTGCCAGATAGATTTTGGAACTACGCCAAACATGGCTCCGCCGTCTAATTTAAAATTGCCGGTATGAATAGAATATAACTTCATTATTATTAAATAATTTCTTTGAGTCTTTCCTGCAGATCATGAGTATTGAGGGTATCAAAATCTGCTTTATCGAAAATGGCTAATAAATAAACGGAAGATCTTAATAATTTTACACAGTTGATCAACCTGCCACCGCCACTTTTTCCTTTCCCCTTTGATTTAATCAATAACCTGATTTTGTAGCAATCTTTTCCAAGAGGATCACCTAATTTGGGATTTACTTTTAATGATGCGACCAGATCGTTGACATCATTTTTCAGAGAGGGATACTTCTTTGAAAGTTTTTTTAGATCTGATAAAAATGATTTGTTAGGAATGACATT
>JBDSEE010000038.1:0-42182 GCA_039920245.1 Ferruginibacter sp. | reverse complement strand
ACAGCCTCACGAAAATCTTTGCGAGAGCTGAGACAAACATTAGCAAGTTTTTCTTTTGCTGTATTTTCAGCAATATAATATCGGCCACTTTCGGTGCGTGGAAATTTTCCACCGATATAAATTTTATATGTCTTTAAAATCTCCAGGCGTTTTTTTACAGCACCGTTGGTTTGTACTTTCTCCAGTTTGGGTGCCGCTATGTTTCGTTTTTTTATAGTTGCTGTTGCCATATTATTTATGATTTACACTTTCCTGCTTTTATTCAAGTAGTCACAAATTGTGACCCCCTACTGTCGGTATTTATTTTTTGGGTTTCTGCTTGTATGAAAAACTGCCAGGATAGTAATTAAATTTTTATTTTTATTGTATCGATAAACTATTAAATAGGGAAATATTTTTATTAAAGCTACTATATAATAGCCTCTTCTTGCCGGATAACGTAGAGGAGACTTTGCAATTAGTTCTATTTTCCTGGTCACTTCTTTGTTTAAATCCTCTCCTAACCCCATTTGCTTTTCTTCATACCAACTTACAGCCTCCTTCAACTCTTCTTTAGCAATCTCCTGAATAGTTAGTTTACTGATCATTTCCTTTTCATGTTGTCTAACATAGTGCGAATCTCTTTCTGGACTTCTTCCCAGGGAATTCCCTTATCTTTTCCTGACTCTAAATCTTCCTTTCTTCTGTCCATTTCTTTTACAAATTCAGGGTCATCCCAATGATCGGTTTTTTTCTTTGTAATATATTCTTCCTGTTCCTCTTCTACAATAGAAAGCATATTCATTAATTGTTTGCCTTTGGCATTATCAATGTATTCGTGGAGTTTTTCTTTTAGCTTCTTTTTTTTCATACAGAATTTTTATTAAAAACTTTTAGAACGATTTGAAGCTCTTCACCTCCTTGAACCTCTTACACAAGCTCCCCCAACTTCACATACGCTGACAGCCCATGTAATCCTCCTTCTCTTCCATAACCACTTTCTTTATATCCACCAAAAGGTGATGTAGGATCAAACTGGTTGAAAGTGTTTGCCCAAACTACTCCCGCTCTTAGTTTGGTTGTCATATTAAATATTTTGGAACCCTTATCAGTCCATACGCCTGCCGAAAGTCCGTAAGGCGTATTATTTGCTTTCTCAATCACCTCATCATCTGTTCTGAAACTCTGAATTGCGAGTACTGGACCAAAAATTTCTTCCTGTGAAATACGATTCGACTGTGCAACATTTGTAAAAATTGTGGGCCGGCAGAAAAACCCTTTTGATGGAAGATCCACAGAACTCTGGTACATTTCAGCGCCTTCTTTTTGGCCGATTTTCAAATATTTATTTATCTGGTCAAGTTGCTGTTTAGAGTTGATCGCACCAATGTCAGTATTCTTATCCATAGGGTCACCAACGATCAACGTTTCCAAACGATCTTTTAATTTACGAACCACTTCTTTAAAAACAGACTCCTGTACATACAGGCGTGATCCTGCGCAACACACATGACCCTGGTTAAAAAATATTCCGTTGATTACACCTTCTACAGCCTGGTCTATCGGCGCATCATCAAAAATAATATTAGCTGCTTTTCCACCCAGTTCCAGCGTTGCTTTTTTATCTGTTCCTGCAATCGCCCGCTGAATAATCTTTCCAACATCAGTAGAACCGGTGAAGGCTATTTTATTTATGTCCGGGTGATTAACAATCGCCGCCCCCGTAGCTCCTGCACCCGTAATAATATTTACAACTCCCGGCGGAAGATCTGCTTCCTGTATAATCTCAGCTAATAATAAAGCAGTAAGTGATGTAGTTTCTGCCGGCTTCAACACAACGGTATTTCCCGTTGCAAGAGCAGGTGCAATCTTCCATGCAGCCATTAGCAATGGAAAATTCCAAGGGATGATCTGGCCAGCCACACCAAGCGGCTGAGCATTACGGTTAGGAAATGCATATTCAAGTTTATCGGCCCAGCCGGCATAATAAAAAAAATGATTGGCAACAATGGGAATATCAAAATCACGGCTTTCACGAATTGGCTTGCCGCCATCCAGTGTTTCTACCACCGCAAGTTCCCTTGCCCGTTCCTGCACCATACGTGCAATGCGATAAATATATTTTCCTCTTTCTTTTGCAGGCAATTTACTCCACGATCCAAAAGCATTCCTTGCCGCCTTCACTGCCCTATCTACATCTGCAGCATTCGCCTCTGCTACTTCCGACAATTTTTCTTCTGTTGCAGGATTTATAGTTGCAAAATATTTTTTGCTTAATGGCTTTTCAAACTTGCCATTGATAAACAGATCATACTTCGGTTTTATGTTCGCTGCGCTCCTGCTTTCGGGCGCTGGCGCATATTTGCGTGCACTATCAAACTTTAATTTCAGTGTATTGTTTTTTGCCATAATTTATTTTTTTGTTGACAAGCATTTGTTCTTTACTCATCATCGTTGTAGCTTGCCCCGCTTTTGCGGGGTCACTCACTTGTACAGTTATGCTATTATAAACTTTTTTGTTTCACACCACGACACAATGGATACAGCGTTACTACGAAATCCTTTGTTACTTTGTTTTCTTTGTCTCTTTGCGTGAAATCAATCAAGCGTAAAATAATCCTTGCCCTGGTACACACCTGTCTTCTCCTTCATCAACTGCATCAGAATATCATTTGCCAGGCTGCTTGCGCCAAACCTGAACCATTGATTATTCATCCAATCCTCACCAAGAATTTCATTGAGCATTACTAAATAATGCAAGGCAAGTTTTGATTTTGAAATGCCTCCTGCTGGTTTCATACCAATCATCTTTCCCGTCTTATAATAAAAATCCCTGATCGCTTCCAGCATAACGAGTGTAACTGGCATTGTAGCAGCAGGTACAACTTTACCAGTAGAAGTTTTTATAAAATCAGCCCCTGCATACATTGCAATATCGCTTGCTTTTCGCACCTTATCGTATGTAACTAATTCACCGGTTTCCAATATCACTTTAAGTCTCGCTTCGCCACAGGCTTCTTTAATGGTAGCTATTTCATCAAACACATAATTGTATTCACCTTCTAAAAATTTACCACGGCTGATCACCATATCCACCTCATCAGCGCCTTGAGCAACTGCATACTTTGTATCCCTAATCTTTACATCTCGTGGTGCCTGGCCGCTTGGAAATCCCGTAGCAACAGAAGCCACTTTTATACCTGATCCTTCCACAGCTTTCTTTGCAGTTTTCACCATGGATGGATATACACACACCGCTGCAACAGTGGGAAGCCCGGGATACGAATCCATCAGGTGCATGGCTTTATAGCACATCTGTTTCACCTTGCCTTCACTGTCTTTTCCTTCCAGCGTAGTAAGATCGATCATATTTAAAGCAAGCAATAAACCGTTTATCTTGGTTTCTTTTTTTATACTTCTCTTTGTAAATCTTGCGGCACGCTCTTCAATCCCCACCTGGTCCACCCTTGGTGAAAGACTAAAATCGGGCATAAACGTATTTGTAACTATTGCCATATCTATATTTAAAAAACAAAATTACAACAATGAATTTTATGTAAGAACCATAAACCTAAACTATAACCAGCTCCATTCATAAAAAAATTTAATACGCACTTAAGTTATTAATATCTTCAGGCACTATTTAAAAAACTTATTGATGAGAAAAATTCAGAAATTTTTATTTCCAAAGTTATTTTTATTGCTCAGCACCGGAGCCATAATGAATTCTGCATCTTCACAAACAACTTTTCCGGTAAATGGTGTTGCAGATCCTTCATCAAATTATTATGCGTTTGTAAATGCCAACATTGTAAAAGATTTGAATACAGTGCTTATAAATGCAACCCTGGTTATTCGGGACAGGAAAATTGTTGCTGTAGGAAATAATATTACTGTTCCTGCAGGTGCTGTTACTATTGATTGTAAAGGGAAATATATCTACCCTTCTTTCATTGATATTTACAGTGATTACGGAATTGCTGTTCCACAACGGAATCAATCTGCAGGAGGTTTTAATTTTAATGCGCCTTCCCAAATAGGTTCTGCTACCAAGGGTGCCTTTGGATGGAACCAGGCTATAAGACCCCAGGTGAATGCATCAGAGCTTTTTGATGTTGACGACAGTAAAGCCGCTCCGTTAAGAGAAGCTGGTTTCGGCGCCGTGTTATCACACCAGAAGGATGGTATCGCCCGGGGAATCGGTGTTTTTGTAAGCTTAGCAAACCTCGCCGATAATTTAGTAGTAATAAAAGACAAGGCTTCTGCGCATTATTCTTTTAGCAGGGGCACCTCCACGCAAAGCTATCCTCAATCCATCATGGGTATCATTGCGTTGCTTCGTCAAACATATATTGATGCGGAATGGTATAAAAATAATCCCACGAAAGAAGGAACTAACCTCAGTCTCCTTGCTTGGAACAACAACAAATCCTTACCACAGATCTTTGAAGCAAATGACAAATGGAATGATCTGCGTGCGGATAGGATCGGCGATGAATTTGGTGTTCAATACATCATCAAAGCTGGTGGGAATGAATACCAACGTATAAAAGAAATTGCCGGAACTAAAGCAACTTATATATTGTCTTTAAACTTTCCGCAGCCGATGGATGTGGAAGACCCAAACGATGCCCGCTATGTTACATTGACAGATATGAAACATTGGGAAATGGCTCCCACTAACCCTGCGGCTTTAGAAAAAGCAAATATTCCTTTTTGCCTTACCACTGCAGATCTGCGTGATACAAAAATATTTCTTACCAATTTGCGTAAATCAATTGATGCCGGCCTATCAGAATCCAAAGCATTAGAAGCATTGACGAAAACGCCTGCCAGTATCCTGAATGTGTATGATAAAGTGGGTAGCCTGGATGCAGGCAAGCTTGCAAATTTCCTTATAAGCTCAGGACCTATATTTAATGAGAAGACAATGATATTACAAAACTGGGTTCAGGGCGAGAGATATATTGTAAAGAACGATGCAGTAAATAATATTGCTGGCATATACAAACTGGAGATAAACTCTGTAGCGGGGAAAATGAATTATACATTAGATGTAAAAAATAGCGGTGAAGCAAAGGTGATTGGAAAAGACAGCCTGAATACTAAATTCAGTTTTGATGGCAAGATGGTAAAAATAAATTTTTCACCGGTAGCGCCGGGAGGAATGAAAAGGAGAGCATTTGATGCCGCCATTAAGGCTGATTCGGGAAAGGTAAAGACGCCAGTTGTAAATATCCCAAGACCTGGCAGGGACTCATCAAATATTGCAGATGAGAACAAGCTCGGTGATGATAAAAAGCCAGTAGATGAAAGCAGGCCAAGGCCACAAGGCGGGAGACCATTACCCCAGGTTAACCTGGGGCCGGCCATAAAATTGAGTGGAGTAAGTAATGGTAATGTGTGGCAAGGAAACGGTGTAGACACATCAGGTAACATGGTTTGGTGGACAGCTAATTTAATACAAGCCAATATTCCCAAAACAGATTCAGTTAAGAAGAAAGAGATTACAAAAACAGGAAAAGTATGGTATCCTTTTACAGCTTATGGCTGGGAAGATAAACCTACCCAGGAAAATCTCCTTATCAAAAATGCAACTGTATGGACCAATGAAAAAGAAAACAAATTAGAGCTAACAGATGTTCTTGTTGTGAATGGAAAAATTGCACAGGTTGGAAAAAATCTTTCATCTTCAAATGCCCGTATCATCGATGGAACTGGCAAGCATCTTACGCCCGGTATCATTGATGAGCATTCACATATTGCAGCTTCTTCTATTAATGAAGGAGGGCAGTCTGTAAGTTCAGAGGTTCGTATCGGCGATAATTTAAATCCGGAAGACATCAATATATACCGGCAGTTAAGTGGTGGTGTTACTACATCTCATATTCTGCATGGCTCTGCAAATACTATCGGAGGACAAACACAGCTTATAAAATTAAGATGGGGAGCAAATGATGAAGAACTAAAATTTGCAGGTGCAGATCCATTCATAAAATTTGCACTTGGTGAAAACGTAAAGCGGACAACATCCAATAACAACAATCGTTTCCCGGATACCAGAATGGGCGTAGAAGAAATACTGGCAGATGCTTTCACACGTGCAAAAGATTATGAAAAATTAAAAAGAGATGCAACCTTCAGGCGTGACCTGGAACTGGATGCATTGGTTGAGATATTGCATAGCAAACGTTTTATCACTTGCCACTCTTACATACAAAGCGAGATAACTGCAGCCATGAGAGTAGCAGAAAAATTTGGATTCAGGTTTAATACATTCACTCACATACTGGAAGGCTACAAGGTTGCCGACAAAATGAAATTACATGGCGCTAATGCCTCCACTTTTGCAGATTGGTGGAACTATAAGGTAGAAGTTATTGATGCCATACCACAGAATGCAGCAATCATGCAAAGGGTGGGATTAAATGTTGCGATCAATTCCGACGATGCTGAGATGGCAAGGCGCCTGAACCAGGAAGCCGCTAAAAGTATTAAGTATGCAGGCATGAGTGAAGAAGATGCATTAAAGATGGTGACGATCAATCCTGCAAAAATGCTACACATTGATAATAAAGTGGGCAGCATAAAAATAGGCAAAGATGCTGATCTTGTTTTGTGGACAGATAATCCGCTGAGCATTTATGCAAGGGCTGCTGTCACCATCGTGGATGGTATTGTATATTTTGATATGAATAAAGATGAACAACTTCGTAAAAGCATTCGTGAAGAACGGAACCGGCTTATACAAAAAATTGTTGGCGAGAAAAAATCCGGCACACCGATGATGCAAGGCGTTTCAAATGCAGAAGTATTACTTCATTGCGAAGAAGACGAATAAGATGCTTGAACATTAATTTAAAAAAACATCTTATCCCGATCGATTATTAATTTATAAAATAAGTTTAATGAAAAAATATATTTTAAATCTCTTTTCCCTGCTGCTCCTGGCACAATGCTGCATAGCACAGGAAACAATATATCCTGCACCAAAGCAACTGGGAACCTTCTATATAACACATGCCACCATCCACGTTGGAAATGGCCAGGTTATTAATGACGGCACTATAAAAATAACCGATGGTAAAATTGAATCGGTCGGAACTAACGCTCCTGTACAAAATGCCGGAATCAAAATTATAGATGCTTCGGGAAAACAGGTGTATCCCGGTCTTATCAGTAGCGTGACAAACCTTGGCCTGAAAGAAATTGCGAATGGCGTAAGGGGTTCAAATGATTACACAGAACTTGGAGATATCAATCCTTCCATTCGTTCCATAGTAGCTTACAACACGGATTCAAAGGTGATCAATACGTTAAGATACAATGGAATTTTACTTGCGAATGTAATTCCACAGAACGAAGGCGAAGTTGCTACTGCACTTATTACGGGCACATCTTCCGTGGTACAACTGGATGCATGGAACTGGGAAGATGCTGCCTACAAAATGGATGGCCAGATGCATTTGAATATTCCATCACTATTGGTGCGCACGGGAAGGTTTGGAGGAAGAGGAATAAATACAGATCAGCCACAGGTAGATCCTGTAAAGCAGGCATTAGATAAAGTTGAATCTGCCCGGCAGTTTTTCCGGGAAGCAAAAGCTTACCTGGCTGAACCTGCACATAACGCAACCAATTTAAAATTTGAAGCGACAAAAGGATTGTTCAATAAAACTCAAAAACTTTTTGTGCATTGCGATGCAGTAAAAGAAATGTTGCTTGCAATTGATTTTGCAACAGAGTTTGGATTTGATGTGGTAATTGTTGGTGGCAAAGAAAGCTGGGAGATAGCTGACCTGCTCAGGCAAAATAATATTGCCGTGATATTGCAGGAATTACATGAACTGCCTGTGTCAATAGATGATGACGTGGATCAGCCATTTAAAACGCCTTATATGTTGCAGAAAGCCGGTGTGTTGTTTGCGCTTGGTTATGCGGAATACACACGTGGTCGCAACTTGCCCTTTATTGCAGGCACTGCAGTTGCAAGTGGATTGACTAAAGAAGAAGCACTTGCTGCGATAACACTGAATGCTGCAAAAATATTAGGCATCGCAAATACAACAGGCTCTATTGAACAAGGTAAGGATGCAAATATTGTGATCAGTGAAGGGGATATTCTTGACATGCGAAGCAGCATTCTTGCACATGCTTTTATACAGGGAAGGGAAATAAATCTTACAACAAAGCATACACAGCTTTATGAAAGATATAAATACAAATATGGTATCAGGTAAATTTAATTAAGCATCTTAATCAGGAAATATGCAATCACCTATAGCCGAATCGGAATTGATATTAAATAACCGTGGCGCCATTTATCACCTGGATCTGAGACCTGAAGATTTAGCTGGTACGGTAATTTTAGTGGGAGATCCTGACAGGGTAAAAGTTGTAAGCAAATATTTTGATCGGATAGAATTTCAAATACAGCACAGAGAATTTATTACACACACGGGTTTTATCGGTACTAAAAGAATTTCAGTAATAAGTACTGGCATTGGCCCGGATAATATTGATATTGCCATGAATGAAATAGATGCTGTGGCAAATATTGATTTCGGCAGCAGGACTATAAAATCAGAATTAATTTCTTTAAATATTTTCCGCTTTGGCACTTCAGGTTCATTGCAGGAAAGTATCCCGGTTGACAGCCTGGTTGCTGGTACACATGGCCTTGGCTTTGACAATGTGATGCATTTTTATTCAGAGAAAAACAGTGCAGGCGAGAAGGAGATCATTGCTGCATTTAAAGAACATACAAGTCTTAACATAGGAAATGTATTGCCATATATTTATGAAGGAAGTGCAGCATTGCTACAGGCATTTGGCGGAAACTATTTTAAAGGAATTACGGTTGCATGCCCGGGTTTTTACGGTCCGCAAGGTAGAATCCTAAGATTGCCTATTGCCTATCCCGGCCTTATTGATAAACTAACTTCCTTTACATTCAATGAACATTTTATTTCCAATTTTGAAATGGAAAGTTCTGCAATTTATGGTCTTGGAAAAGCATTGGGTCATCGCTGCCTTAGCCTTAATGCAGTTGTGGCTAATCGTGTTGTAAAAGAATTTTCAAAGGACAGTGGCAAGACAGTAGAGAATTTAATACGAAAATCTTTAGAAGTAATATCTGCTTTATAAAAATAGCCGCATGTAAAAATGCGGCTATAAAAATTCCTTGTAAATTCTATTTAATTAAATTCCATCTGTTATTCTACTCTCCCCTTCCATGGCAATTTTTATATTTTTTACCACTTCCACAAGGACAAGGATCGTTACGTCCGATCTTTGGTTCAACACGTATAGGCTCTTGTTTAACTGGTGTTGAAGGATCGAAATAATCCTGCTCATTCGCAGCATAATCCTGCCCGGCGGCTTCTACCTGGCTCTTGTTCGCATTCATGCGGCTCATATCCGTTTTGCGTTCCCTGCCTTCTTTTATCTGGCCTGCATTGGTCTGCTCTACCGGTATAGCAGCATGGCATAAGAAGCTTACGATATCTTTATTTACCTGGTCATCCATTTGCTTGAATGCATTGTATGCTTCAATTTTATAGATCACCAACGGATCTTTTTGTTCGTATCCCGCTGTTTGTACACTATGCCTTAGGTCATCCATGGCACGCAAATGTTCTTTCCATGCATTGTCTATCAGGGCCAGTGTGATACTACGTTCCAGGGCATTGCCTAATTCAAAACCCTTACTTTCAAAATATTTATTCAGGTTAGCAAGTGCCTGTATAGCTCTTTTGCCATCTGTAAAAGGAACAGCTACATTCTCAATATGGTTTCCTTGCTCTTTGCGGATATTTGTAATGATAGGCAAGGTCTGTTTTACCAATGCTTCTTTTTTCTTTGTGTATTGTGCAATGGCTTCAAAGTAAAGTTTATCAGCAAGACTGATAGCATCGAGCTTTGATAATTCTTCTGCTGTAATTCCTGTATCTAATCCAAAGTGCATGATCACTGAAAGTTTGAAACCTTCATAATCTTCCAGTTCTTTGAATGAATTTATCAACCCATCTGCCACAGAATAATAAGCATTGTCAAGATCCAATGCCAGGCGTTCTCCAAACAATGCATGGTTCCTTTTTCCATAAACCACGTTGCGTTGCTTGTTCATCACATCATCATATTCCAGTAATCTTTTTCTTATACCAAAGTTATTTTCCTCTACTTTTTTCTGCGCCCGCTCAATGCTTTTTGTGATCATACTATGTTGTATCACCTCACCTTCTTTGTATCCCATCCTGTCCATTAACCCTGCAATTCGCTCACTGCCAAACATGCGCATAAGATCATCTTCCAGGGAAACAAAAAAGTTGGATGTACCGGGATCACCCTGGCGGCCTGCACGTCCACGCAACTGCCTGTCTACCCTTCTGCTTTCATGACGCTCCGTACCAAGGATGGCAAGACCTCCTGCATCTTTCACACCTGGCCCAAGCTTGATATCCGTACCACGACCAGCCATATTTGTAGCGATGGTTACAGCGCCTGCTAAACCTGCCTCAGCAATTACCTGTGCTTCCTTGCTATGTTGCTTCGCATTCAATACATTGTGTGGAATATTTTTTTGCTTCAACATTCGACTAAGCAATTCACTCACCTCTACCGATGTTGTACCCACAAGGCATGGACGGCCTTCTGTACGCAGTTTTTCTATTTCATCAATAACTGCTTTATACTTTTCACGCTTGGTCTTGTAAACCATGTCCTGCTCATCTTTCCGAATTGCTTTTACATTAGTAGGAATAGTTACAACATCCAGTTTATAAATACTCCAGAACTCACCTGCTTCTGTTTCCGCAGTTCCGGTCATCCCTGCAAGCTTATGATACATCCTGAAATAATTCTGTAATGTAACAGTTGCATAGGTTTGAGTGGATGCTTCAATCTTTACATTTTCCTTTGCTTCAATGGCCTGGTGCAATCCATCAGAATATCTTCTGCCTTCCAGGATACGACCCGTTTGTTCATCCACAATTTTCACTGCTTCATCCATCACAACATATTCCACGTCTTTATCAAACAAAGTATATGCTTTCAGCAATTGCTGCATGGTGTGAATACGGTCCGCCTTTAATGAATATTCGTTTATCAGGTTTTCCTTGCGCTGAAGCTTTTCTTCTGCATCCATATCAGTCTGGTCAATGTCTGCAAGTTTAATGGCTATATCAGGCAGCACAAAAAATTCCGGGTCTTCCCCGCTGCGGGTGATGAGCTGAATACCATTATCGGTAAGTTCTACCTGGTTATTCTTTTCATCAATAGCAAAATATAATTCAGTATCTACCTTAGGCATTTCTTTTTGCTGATCTGCCAGGTAATAGTTTTCACTCTTCTGAAGCTTTACACGAATACCCGGTTCACTTAAGAATTTAATTAAGGCACTGTTCTTTGGCAAGCCTCTATGTGCCCGCATTAAAGCAAGACCTCCATCTTTAGGATCATCATTGCCTTCAGTAATTTTCTTTTTTGCTTCAATTAAATATTGATTCACGGCCTTGCGCTGAGCATCAACAAGTTTTTCAATCCTTGGTTTAAGATCAAAAAATTGTTGTGTATTATCGCTATGGCCTATCGGGCCACTAATGATCAAAGGTGTTCGGGCATCATCTATCAAAACACTATCCACCTCATCTACCATGGCGAAGTGATGCTTGCGTTGTACCATTTCATCTGGTGAATGCACCATATTATCCCGCAGGTAATCAAAACCAAATTCATTATTTGTACCATAAATAATATCGGCAGCGTAGGCGTTTCGACGGGCATCTCCATTGGGCTCATGTTTATCAATACAATCAACTCTTAGCCCAAGCCATTCAAAAATAGGCCCGTTCCATTCACTATCCCTGCGAGCCAGGTAATCATTTACGGTCACTATGTGCACGCCTTCACCAGACAATGCATTAAGGTATGCGGGTAAAGTACTCACCAATGTTTTACCTTCACCCGTTGCCATTTCGGCAATTTTACCAGAGTGTAAAACGGCTCCACCCACCAACTGAACATCGTAATGAATCATGTTCCAGGTTACGGGTGCACCACCGGCTGTCCATGTATTTTTATAAACAGACTTGTCGCCCTCAATGGTAATGTGGGTCTTCTTTGCTGCAAGTTCTTTATCAAGTTCCGTTGCTGTGGATTCCAGTGTTGTATTTGTAGAAAACCTGCGGCTCGTTTCTTTTACTACCGCAAATGCTTCAGGAAGTATTTCATTTAAAATGACCTCAATTTGTTTATCCCTACCTTTTTTATGCTCATCTACCTCCCTATAAATTGTATCCCTGCCGGTAATATCTTCCGTACCCAAGGCTTCTGCAGCTTGCTTTTTGGATTCTATTTCCTGGTCTATATCCTGTAAATGATCACTGATCCTTTTCCTGAATTCAAGAGTCTTGCTTCTTAAATCGTCGTTACTGAGCGATTGGTATTCGGAAAAATATTTATTGATCTTTTCTACCTGGGGCCAAATCAACTTTACATCCTTTTCACTTTTACTGCCTCCAAATAGTTTTGAAATAATGCCTATCATAAAAAATGTCTGGTTAAATATTATAAAGTTCTGATACCCTTCAAATATGGTGCAATTGAATGTCAATGGCCAAATTGGCAGAGCCTGCCCCTCTTTCTTGAGGGGGGCTGGCAAAGGTATTGAATATTGGGATGGAATAAAACCCTTGTAATTGATTAAAAGCGTTAATGTATTAGCAGTTATTTACCATTAATTTTTTTATTCTCAACGCTTTTCGCCAGCTTGAAATTCTTGCTGTTTTGCCCTACCTTTGCCTCCCGAAAAATCGGTGCCAGATCGTAGCTGCCTGAGTGGCAACAAAATATAAATTTTTACATAAATGAGTGGTGCATTAAAAGAGGTAAGAAGCCGGATCAAAAGTGTACAAAGTACGCAACAAATAACCAAGGCCATGAAAATGGTGAGCGCTGCAAAGCTTCGCCGTGCCCAGGATGCCATTACGCAAATGCGCCCATATGCCCAGAAATTACAGGAGATGCTTAGCAATATAGTAAGCAATAGTGATGGAGACGTAGATCTTGCCCTTGCATCTGAGCGCCCCATTGAAAAAGTATTGATCATAATTGTAACAAGCGACCGTGGTCTTTGCGGTGGTTATAATAGTAACCTTATAAAACTTACCAAGCTAACCATCGCTGAAAAATATGCTGCTCAAAACAGTAAAGGCAATGTAACCGTACTTCCTATTGGCAAGAAAGGTTATGAGCACTTTTTTAAAAATGGCTTTAAAGTAGTTGACAGTTATTGGGATATCTTCACAGGGCTGAGCTTTGACCGGGTGCAAGCTGCTGCCAAATATGCCATGGATGCTTTTGCCGCTAAAGAATATGATGCAGTTGATGTGGTGTACAGTGAATTTAAAAATGCTGCAACTCAATATTTCAGTGCTGAACAATTTTTACCCGTAAAGAAAGTAGAAAAGACAGCAAACCAAACCAATGCTGATTTTATTTTTGAGCCCGACCAGGCTACACTGATTGCTGAACTAATGCCCAAGATATTAAATACCCAATTATATAAAGCCGTTCTGGATGCAAATGCAAGCGAGCATGGCGCAAGAATGACTGCAATGGATAAAGCAAGTGATAATGCCAACGAACTTTTAAAAAACCTGAAGATCAGTTATAACCGGGCAAGGCAAGCTGCCATTACCACTGAGCTGACAGAAATTGTGAGTGGTGCTGCGGCGCTTAATGGGTAAGTGCTAATTATCAAATTAGCTAATTTTTATTATGGACATCTCTACAATAATCCCACATATAGAAGCACTGATTTTTGCTAGCGACAAACCGCTTACATCTTTAGATGTAACGGAACTGGTAAATACTGCCCTGGGTTTTATTGACGACAGGGCGAGTCTTGACCAGGTAGAATCTGCTATGGAAGGGATCAGGGAAAAATATGCATCTGAGTTTTACGCTTTTGAACTTAAACAAAGTGGCGGTGGCTGGCAGTTCCTTACAAAACCTGAATATCACAAGACCGTTGCACTGATCAACGGAGATAAATTTATAAAACGACTTTCAACAGCCTCTCTTGAAACCCTTTCCATTATAGCATACAAGCAGCCAATTACAAAAAGTGAAATAGAAGCTATCCGTGGCGTGAATTGTGATTACGCTGTTCAAAAACTTCTGGAAAAGGACCTTGTGATCATTTCTGGTAGAAATGAGGATGCTGTTGGTAAACCCTTGATATATGCGACTTCAAAATCCTTCATGGATTATTTCGGGATAAATAGTCCCGACGAACTTCCCAGGATCAATGAAGTGCTGATGGAGGAGCTGGTGAAAGCTTCTTCTGTGCAGCAACTTCAGGAAGGATTTGAACAACAATTAAATGGTGAAGAAGTAATCATGCAAGAAGAAGTAATTGAGATTGATATAGTGGATTCTCCAATTACTGCTGAAGAGGAAACAAATGAGGAGGAAATTGCAGAAGAAACAAAGGGCGATTCAGAATCGGAAAAGCGATCGGAAGAAAACGATACAGCAGCAGAAGATGAATCAGATGAACCTAGTAAATAATATTCCTCTTCGTTGAATCGACAGCTTCACTTAGTTATTCCCATTGCTTATTTTCGCAGTATGCAGCAAACTTTATCATCTGAACAATTATCAGGTATAGCCGAAGAATTTGGAACTCCGGTCTATGTTTACCACGCAGAAAAAATTACAGAACAATATCAAAAACTTAAAACGGCCTTCGGTGGCAACGACGTCGTATTCTTTTATGCTTCCAAAGCATTGACCAACATAAATATTTTAAAGCATATACTTTCAATTGGAGCCAACGTGGACTGCAGCAGCATCAATGAAGCAAGGCTGGCATTGATGGCTGGGTTTCCCCCCGAAAGAGTTTTATATACTTCCAATGGCATAGCGTTTGAAGAAATTGAAGCAGCAAAAGACCTTGGCATCCATATCAACATAGACAGCCTGGCCAACCTGGAAAAGTTTGGAAAAAAATTCGGCCACAGCTACCCGGTAGGCATTCGGCTTCGGCCCAATATTATGGCAGGTGGAAATATAAAAATTTCAACAGGCCATGATAAAAGTAAATTTGGAATACCTGTTGAGCAGGTTGCCGAAATAAAGAAACTAAAAGAAAAATACAACCTTCATATACAGGGACTTCACATTCATACCGGCAGTGAAATAAAAGATGTAGAAAGTTTTGTAAAAGGTATCGAAGTATTGTTCGACATAATCCCACACTTTAACGAACTTAAGTTTATTGACCTGGGCGGCGGCTTCAAAGTTCCTTATAAACCAAATGACACGGAAACAGATATTGAGTTACTTGCACACAAACTAAAAAAGGCTTTTGATGACCACCCTCATAACCAGCATTTGCAGATTTGGTTTGAACCAGGGAAATTCCTGGTAAGTGAATGCGGTTATTTTATTACAAAAGTGAACGTGATAAAGGAAAGTCCTGCAGTTACTTTCGTGCAGGTAAACAGTAGTTTCAACCATCTTATTCGTCCGATGTTTTACGACGCATATCATACCATAAAAAATATTTCAAATCAATCCGGAATAGAAAAGCAATATGCAGTGGCAGGAAATATTTGCGAGACAGATACATTTGCCTGGGACCGATCACTGAATGAGGTTAGGGATGACGATCTATTAGTTTTTTATAATGCTGGGGCATATGGTTTTGAAATGGCTTCTAATTATAATTCAAGATTTAAACCTGCAGAGGTTTTAGTAAAAGATGGAGAAGCAAAACTTATCCGCAGGCGGGATGAGTTTGAGGATTTATTAAGAAACCAGGTATTTTAAAAAATAATTTGTTGAATGCAACCCGGCTCTTGCCGGGATTTTTATGTTTTATCATTTCTTTCTCTAAAATAGGTTTGTCCAAATCAATTTTTCTTCTAACATTTATGTGACTAATTCTCCCAGCCTTTATGTATCCCAAAAATTGTTGTTCTCAAAACTCACGCAGTATTCTTTTTATTGCCTGTATTTGTATTGTCTTTTTTGCCGCTTGCAGCAAGAAAGAAAATGTATGGATCAGTGTAGATCCAGCCTATGCAAAATATGTGGAAGCTTATACAACGGGAGTTGTTTCCAAGACCAGCAGCATTCGTATTGTACTTGCGCAAAATGCTGCTACCACGCATGTTACGGGCCAGCCTGTAGCTGAAAATCTTTTTGATTTCACACCTGCAGTAAAAGGCAAAGCAGTTTGGCAAGATGCAAGAAGTATAGAATTTAAACCAGAAAAAAATTTAGCGCCTGGCCAGTTATATGAAGTAAAATTTTACCTCGGAAAGGTTACAGACGTTCCATCCAAATACAAAACCTTACGTTTTAATTTTCAAACCATTAAGCCGGCATTTAAAGTTTCGCAATACGGCCTAAGAAGTAACGGTGAAAAAGATAAGATGTTCCTTACTGGTAATTTGCTAACAGCAGACTTGGAAGATGCTGCCGCTATCGAAAAAATAATGACTGCTTCAAATTCTGCTGGCAGATACAAAATAACCTGGCAGCATTCCGGCAGCGGCAAAACACATGGATTCAATATAGAAGGTATTACCAGGACTAACGAAGAGTATAACTTGTCATTAAAATGGGATGGCAGCAACCTTGATATAAAAAATAAAGGAGAACTAAAAATTCCTGTGCCTGCTGTGGGCGTTTTTAAAGTATTGCAGGTAATGCCAGTAAATGAAGGACAACAATATGCATCTATACAATTTAGCGATCCCATTGCAGTTGGACAAGATCTTACGGGCCTGTTGACTTTTAGTAACCAGGAAATCCCGGCTTATACCATCAATGGAAGCGAAGTAAAACTTTTTAGTAATAATGCACTGGAAGGCAATTATACGATTTCGGTAAACACAGGCATCAAAAATTCGTGGGGCCAGTCGTTACCTTATGCCTATACCTCAAACATCGTTTTTGAAAATCTGAAACCATCGGTGAAAATACTTGGCAAAGGAAATATCCTTCCCAATGCAGGAAAATTAATTTTACCTTTTGATGCGGTGAATCTAAATGCGGTTGACATCAGCATTATCAAAATATATGAAAATAATATTCCGCAGTTCCTGCAGGAAAATGATTTGGGAGGCAACAATGAACTTCGGCGTGTGGCAATGCCGATGGTGCAACAAACCCTTAGATTAGATGATGATAAGACCCTTGACCTTCATGTAAAGCAACGCTTCAGTCTTGATATTGATAAATTTTTAAAAACAGAGCCAGGTGCTATATACCGCATCACCATTGGCTTCAGGCCGGATTATTCTTTATATAACAAGGGAGCTGAAAAGGTGGCAGCTACACCAGAGAATGATGGAGAGAATTCAGAAGAAGGGGATGAGGAATCTTATGCTGCAAACGATGCCAGCTTAGATGATAATAATGCGGAAAATTTTTGGGAGAGGTATGATAGTTATTATCCTTACGGCTATAACTGGCAAAAAAGAAATGACCCTACCAGTAAATCTTACTACAATAAAGAAAGATGGGCCACCAGAAATATCATTGCCAGCAATATTGGGCTTACTGCAAAACGAGGAAATGATAACAGCCTGAATATTGCAATTACCAACATTTTAACTACTGAGCCAATAGGTGGCGTCGAATTACAGGTAATGAATTTTGCACAGCAAATTATTGGCAAAGCCACCAGTGGGAATGATGGTTTTTCAACAATAGATTTAAATGAAAAACCTTTTTTATTAATAGCAAAAAATGGAAATGAAAGAGGCTATTTAAAACTGGAAGATGGGAGTTCGCTACCACTCAGCAGGTTTGATATTAGTGGCGAAGAAATTAAAAACGGCATTAAAGGTTTTTTATTTGGAGAAAGAGGTGTGTGGCGTCCCGGCGATAGCCTTTATCTGAACTGTATGGTGGAAGACCAGGCCGGTAAGTTACCCGATGACCATCCGATGGAGTTTGGTTTATATACACCACAGGGTCAACTATATCGCCATGCTATCATGCAGGGTACAGATGGATTTTATAGTTTTAAAACAAATACTGAACCTGCAGCCCCTACTGGTAATTGGCTGCTAAAGGCAAAGATTGGCGGTGCTGTTTTTGAAAAAAGAATCAAGGTAGAAACAGTAATGCCTAACCGGCTGAAAATAAATCTTGACTTTGGCAAAGACCCATTGCTTGGAAATGCCAGCAATAATGCAGGCACATTGAATGCTAAATGGTTGTTTGGCACTCCAGGAAAAAACCTGAAAGCTAAAATTGATGCTTCACTATTTGCAAGAGAAACGGTATTTCCAAAGTTCGCCGGGTTTGTATTTGATAATCCAACATCATCATACAGCACACAAAGCAAAGTGTTATTTGAAGGAACGCTAAATGAGGAAGGCAATGCAGATATCAAAACAGATTTTACAACTGATGAAGAAGCTCCAGGCATGCTTACGGCAAACCTGTTAACTAAAGTATTTGAGCCGGGGGGAAGCTTTAGTATCGATTATATGAGTGTTCCGTTCAGTCCTTATAAAAGTTATGCAGGGATAAAATTACCAGCAGGTGAAAAGCCATTTAATTATTTACTTGCTGGTAAAGAACATACCATTCAAATTGTAAATGTAGATAGCCGTGGAAACTTACTATTAGGAGCATCAGAAGTTGAGTTGCAGTATTATAGGATTGAATGGAGATGGTGGTGGGATGATAATGGAAATAACCTAAGCAATTTTACACAAAACGAGTATAATAAAATAATTAAGAAAGAAACGGTCGTACTCAGTAATGGCAGGGGGCAGTGGCAATTCAGGCCGGGACCGGAAGAATGGGGCCGTTTCCTGGTTTTAGTAAAAGACAAAAAAAGCGGCCACACCACTGGGCAGGCTTTCTACATTGATGAACCAGGCTGGCAAAGCCGTGGTGGAAATGAAGAACAGTCCGCTGCATCTATGTTATCGTTTACAAGCAATAAAGAAAAATATAATATAGGTGACGAAGTAACATTGAATATTCCTTCCTCAAAAGGAGGCAGAATGCTGGTGAGCATTGAGAACGGCAGCCATGTATTAAAAACATTCTGGAAGGAAACGAGCCAGGGTCAGACCACTATTAGTTTTGAAGCCGAAAAAGGAATGGCGCCAAATGTGTATGCAACCGTAAGCCTGCTGCAGCCCCATGCTCAAACCATTAATGATCTGCCAATCAGGATGTATGGAACGATACCGGTTTTTATAGAAGATAAAAACACAATCCTTAAACCAGTTCTGATTATGCCTCCATCTATCAGGCCTGAGCAACCCGTAACTATTTCAGTAAATGAAGCTAATGGAAAGGAGATGACATATTGTATTGCTGTTGTAGATGAAGGATTATTAGACCTTACCAGATTTAAAACACCCGATCCCCATGAAGCATTCTATGCAAGAGAAGCATTGGGTGTAAAAAGTTTTGACCTGTTTGATTATGTCATAGGCGCATGGGGCAGCGACCTGGAGCGGATCCTCACCATTGGAGGGGATGCTGATGCCGGACCTGCAAAACAAAAAACAGCCAATCGTTTTAAACCAGTTGTAAAATTCCTTGGGCCATTTCATTTAAATAAAAATCAACAACAGTCGCTGCGTTTTACGTTACCGCCTTATGTAGGTTCTGTAAGAGCGATGGTAATTGCAGGCCACAAGGGCAGTTATGGCAATACAGAAAAAACAGTGACCGTTAAAAAACCATTAATGGTACTGGCAACCATGCCGAGGGTATTGGCACCAGGCGAAACACTTCGGCTGCCCGTAACTGTATTTGCCATGGAAAATAATATCAGGAATGTAAAAATTTCTCTGCAATCAAATCCTTTGTTGCAGGTATCTGGTAATAATGTTCAAAATATCAGCTTTACCAGTTCAGGGGAACAACTTGCATATTTTGATATAGCTGTTGGCAATGCAACTGGTATCGGTAAAATAAAAGTGAACGTATCGTCAGGGAACGAAAAAGCTTTTGATGCAGTAGAACTTGATGTGAGGAATCCAAATCCAGTTATCACAAATATTCAGCAGGCAACAATTGCAGCAAAAAATCAATGGCAGGTGAGTGCACTACCAATAGGCATTGCCGCAGAAGGAACTACAGTGCTGGAAATTTCTTCCATCCCTCCAATGAATTTGCAGAAACGCTTAAGTTACCTGATTGAATATCCTCATGGTTGTATTGAACAAACTACATCAGCAGCTTTTCCTCAACTGGTACTAAACCAATTGACAGATCTGAATGAGGTTCAAAAAGCAACTGTGGAGAGAAATGTAAAAGCAGCTATTGCTAAAATGTTACAGTTCCAAAGACCTGAAGGTGGCTTCAGCTACTGGCCGGGCATGAGGGATAATGATGACTGGGGTAGTAGTTATGCAGGGCATTTTTTAATTGAAGCACAAAACAATGGATTCTTTGTAAATGATAATATAATTCAGCAATGGAAAAATTTTCAGAAACAAAAAGCAAATAGCTGGGCTCCCTCAACAACAAATTTTTATGGAGGAGATCTTGCCCAGGCATACCGGCTGTATACACTTGCATTAGCCAAGTCTGCAGAATTGGGTGCAATGAACAGGCTAAAAGAATTTAAATATTTATCCGCAGAAGCCAAGTGGCGACTGGCTGCAGCCTATCAACTTGCCGGCCAGTCCAATACCGCCCTTGACCTTATCAGCGGCCTGCAAACGAGTTTTCCAAAAAGAGATTTCTGGGGCTTTACTTACGGCTCCGACGTTCGGGACGAAGCCATGGTTTTGGAAACTCTTACCATTACCGGCAGAAGAAATAAAGCAGCAGAATTATTAGCAACCATTGCAGCCAGTTTAAATTCAGAAAACTGGTACAGCACCCAAACCACGGCCTATGCTTTAATAGCTATCGCAAAATTCTGTGGCAAAAATCCTTCAGGACAAAAGATAACAGGGTTTGCAACCATAAATGGCAATAAAATTCAAGTAAATTCTTCATCATACGTAATGCAAATTCCAATCGCTATGAAAGGATCTAATAATTCAATTGCGATGATGAACAATGGAAGCAATAATTTATTTGTAAAATTGATTGTGCAGGGAAGACCTTTAACCGGCGACTCCGTAAAACTGGTTAATAACACAAACCTTGTTACTATGTCGATACAATATATTTCCCAGGATGGAAATCCCTTGCAGGTAAATACATTGCCGCAGGGAAAAGATTTTATCGCCAAAGTTGTTATTAAGAACACAGGAAAAAGAGGTGTGTACACAAATATGGCATTGTCAGAGATTTTCCCTTCTGGCTGGGAAATATTAAATGCAAGGATGGCAGATGGTGAAGGAAAATATAGCTCCTCGCCTTTTACTTACCAGGACATTAGGGATGATAGAGTGTACACCTATTTTGATATAAAGCAAAATGAAACACTAACTTACTATGTACAATTAAATGCTACTTATCCCGGAAGGTATTTTTTACCGGCAAATACCTGTTCAGCTATGTATGATAACAGCATTACTGCATCGGCAAATGGACGCTGGGTTGAAGTATTGAAACAATGATTTTAAAATTTATGCGCTTTGCCAAAAGCTTAATAAACTTTTTCAAAATCAATTATTCTTTTAATGGAGTAAAGCTTATGTGTTCGCTGGCCGGTAGTGGAATGAATAATTCCATTTGTATCTATACTGTCAATGCGTACCTGGCCCGATGCATGAATGATCTCTGTCGGGCTAAGCAAGATGCCCACATGACTTATTATTCCTGGCGGCTCATCAAAAAAAGCAAGGTCACCGCATGTTGATTTGTGAAGAGCATCGATCAAAGTTCCCTGTTGTGCCTGCATGTGTGCGTCACGAAATAAAGAAATAGCAGCGAGTTTAAATACCAATTGCGCAAAGCCACTGCAATCAATTCCAAAAACGGATCGGCCTCCCCAGCAATATGCAGTGTTCAAAAAAGTAAATGCAATTTTTTTAAAATCATCTTCTTTTATATTTCCTTGCGAAATAGGCAGGGCTCTTGGTAAATTACCTGCGTACAAACTACTTCCGAAAGGAACCATCATTTTATTTTTATTATGAATAATTTCATTGACCCAATCCGTAGCATATTCTTCTGCCTTTGCTAATCTTCCTGATTTTGCAAACTGGTTTAATCTTACCCATCCATAATATCCATCCCATGTACATTTTATATATGCCCATCCTTCAGCATTTTCTTCCATTATTTCCGCCGTTTCACCAAATAAGAACTGGCTTGTCATTTCGCTTCTGTGATCAGCTATCTTTCTTATGGGTGCAACCGGCAATACACATTGTACATATATCATAAACTACTCATTAAAATTTCATTGTATGCAAAAGTATCAACAGATGTAAGAAGTACCGCTACGTCATCATAAATTATTTGCATACACGTATCACTTATTCCTTACCACTTACTCAATTTATGGAAAGTTAATTATGTTTACATCTATTAAATAACAACCCTGTTTTGAATAAGCAACGCTACCACCATATAGAAGACAAGGAATTATTGAATCGTTTTTATAATGATCGCAATAATGAATGGCTGGGCGTTTTACTGGAGCGATATACCTTATTATTATTTGGTGTATGCATGAAGTATTTGAAAAATGAAGAAAATGCAAAGGACAGTGTGCAGCATGTTTTCTTGAAAGTTATTAATGAACTGCATAAATATAAAGTTGAATATTTTAAAAGTTGGTTATATATGGTTACAAAAAACCATTGCCTTATGCAGCTTAGAGATAAAGGCAAATACAGCATTGAAATAAATGAAAACATGGTAAGTTCCGTAGCTGATGAAGATGCAAAAAAAGATGTACTTGAAAAAGAATTCAGCCTGGAAAAAATGGAAAAGGCCATGCAGCAGTTAAACGAAGAACAACAGCTTTGTGTAACTTTATTCTATCTCGAAAAAAAATCTTACCAGGAAGTATCAAGTGAGACGGGTTATAATATCATGCAGGTGAAAAGTCATATTCAAAATGGCAAGCGTAATTTAAAGATCCAGATGCAAAAAATGCAACATGAGCAATGATTTAAAAAACATATTGTCAAATCTTAATCCTGGAATTGAACAGGAAAAATTGTTGCAATACCTAAACAACCACCTGGATGCATCAGAAGCGCATGAAGTAGAAAAGCAATTGAATGAAGATCCTTTTTTGAATGATGCAATGGAAGGCTTACAGGAATTGAAACAAAAAAGTACTTTGCCCGTTACCCTTCACCAGTTAAATAAAAATTTAAAAAAACAAATAAATAGCAGTAAAAAAAAGCGGGCTGAAAAAATATCTTTCCAACAACCCTGGATATATTATACCATTATAATCCTGTTGGTACTGTGTGTAATTGCCTACGTGGTGATAACCCGATTTTAATAAAAGTAATCAGTTAATCTCGTACTTATTTTTGCCCGGCCTTTAAAGATTCCATCAATCTTTTCTTTACCACAGCAGTCGGCTCCATTGTATTTTCCTTAATGTTATGACTCAATGATAACCGCATTTTCTCCAGTTCTGCTTTTACTTCCGGATACACATTTGCCATTGCTTCCACCAAAAGATTTTGAGCATCGTTGGTAAAGCCGAGGCAATAAGCCTCTAGTATTCCTGAGTTTCGAAATTTTTCCATTATCATATTGCAAAATTACAATAGCCAACCTGCAGGAATTGCTTTAAATCTCTCTACTTTTTGTAAACATTATACTACAAATAATAATTTCATGTTATAAAAAAACTGCCCCAAAAGATGGAGCAGTTTTTTGTAAGTCTATACCTTTTGAAGGCCAGAAGTTTGCTTATTGTTTTATAAAACGGATACTTGTTTTTTCTCCGTCTTCAGTTATTACTGTTACTTGATAAGAACCTGCTACAAGATTTGAAACTTTCAAAGGAACCAGGTTACTTCCTGATTGCAATTGAACCGATTGTCTTTGCAACAACTTACCATTGATATCAGTTATCTGCACTTCTATTTTGCCAGATGCGGCAGTTGTCAGGTTAAGGTTAGCTGTATTATAAACCGGGTTAGGGCTTAATCCTACAATCTCAAATCCTTTTCCTTTATTGATGATTACTACCAAATGACTGTATGTGATTTTACCATCTGCATCTGTCATTTTAAGGCGATAGTAATTAATACCTGGTAAGGGTGCAGCATCGACATAGCTAAATGGTGACAAGCACCTAAGTGAAGTAGCCTGTTGTGTATTCACATCAAAGAAGTTGCGGCCATCAGCACTACGTTCCAGCGTAAGCGTGGCAAAAGGCGTACTTGTGCAGCTTACTTTCCAGTCAAGAAGATTACCAGCAGTTTGTTTAGCACCACGGAAAAATTCGATAGTAATTGGAACTGGAGAACCAGTAAATTCGTCCGCACCCATGTCGGGAGCAGTAGGAGCCGGAACTACACCAATGCCTCTTACTTGTCCATCTATGTCTGTGGTTACACCTGCAATTACGATTGCTTTATTATCAAGAGCAGAATTGCTGCTGATATTCAGATGAAGATCAGTTGCAGACATAAATACTGGAAGTACACTTATAGAGTTTGCATCCTGTAATACAGCAGCTTGCCATGTTGCCAGCGTTGCATAATAGGTTCCCCCACTGCCACCTACTGAACCAATATTGGATTGCGTATTGGCAGCATCAACATAATAATCATTATAATTTGAAGAACCTGTACCCCAAACATACGCCGCTGGAATATTAATAGTGGCATTTTTAATTGTAGCATCACTTGAGGATGTTAAATCCATAAAAACAATGTTATCAATAAGTGATAGATTGGTTACTGATGTTGTACTTACACTGATACCATAATTACTTACTGTTGGAGTTGTGGCAAGTGCATCAGGATCTGTATCTCCAGCCATATAGATAGAATTATATACTATCTTATCTGTGTTAGATGCTGACAAACCAATTCCTATAGCCTGGTCACCTGCTGTACCATTTGCCTTAACATTAGAAATCATATTGTTTGCAACAAGGTTATTAGTTGCATTAGATCCATCAGCGACTGAAATAATAATTCCCGCAGCCGTAAAGGTTCTTTCTTCTACTATATCGTGAATTACGTTTTTAGTAATAACTGCATTCTTAACAGAAACACTTGTTGGTGCAACAGAACCAGACCATGCAGCATCAGTACCAAGGTCAATAGCTACTCTATCACTACCTGCAGAAGTATTTGCATAATTACCTCCAACATACTGAATAGTATTGCCGATGATTTGTATCCCGTCTTCTTCTCTCACCAGTACGCCTACTTTTCCAATGACATCTACCCCAAATGCCGAAGCGCCAATAATATTGCTTGAAATTACTGTACCAGTATTTGTATTGGTTGTAGCACCTCCTCTTGTATAAATACCATATCGCAGTTTTGTAAAGTTGTTAGCTGTTAAAGTATTATTATCATTATCATCTCCTGCGGTAACTGAAGTGCTTGTTCCACTTAATGTATTACCTGCAATCACAACGCCGTAAGTTGTAAGTGCAGAAGTATTCTGTGCAATACCTGCTTTGATATTGCAATTTCTAATAACATTGTTTGTTGCTCCTGCTCCAGTGCCTATTGATGCTAACCAAAATACAGCCGTACCAGTAGTGGCAGATATATTCTCTACAGTGAGACTTGCACCTCCTGTATTTAATCCATCAAAAATTATGTAATCAGCCCCGTTTAATTTTATAAGAGATGAAGCAACAGCACCAGAAGTACCAGTAATGGTAACAGCCGTTGCAGCAGCTGGGCGGATCGTAAGCGTATTTGTTCCGGCAGCTGGATTTGCATTAATTACAATTGGGAATGTTTCGCCTACTGATGCATATGTGGAAATTAATTCAAATACTACCGGAGATGAAATACAACTAGCACTATTGTATGCTGCTACTGCGGCAGTAAGTGTAGTATAATCTGCTCCTGTTGCTCCTACTGTTTTTGTTCCGCTCAAAATTGATACAGTTCTTATTACAGCAATTGCATCATTTGCGGTATTTAAATCTCCACTTACTGTTGCACTCAGGTTAAATGTGTAAGCGCCATTTGCAGTTAAATCTATAGTGGCAGGCAGCGTAACGTTTTGTGTGCCTCCTCCTGCTAATGTACCAGATGTAAGCACAATATTACTGCTGTAACCCCCCGTGGCTGTAACGGTAACTGTAACATTATTTACACTAAAGTCTATTGTAGTTGCAGAGAAATTTTTAATGGTTACAGTCACGGTTTCTGTAGCAGTGTAACAACCTGTTATAGCTGGAGAAACCAATGCTATTGCACCCATATCCAATCCTACAAGCGCATAATCGCCTGCATCTGCGCCAATGTCGGTAGGTGATAATGATGCCCTTGATTGCCCATCAAAATCATCCGTAACAGAAGCTATCAAAAGCCCTGTACCTTCAGCCGGTGTTCCTGTAGATACATGTAAATCAGGTATTGCAGCCGTTGGATTTACATATAAGGGATCTGCACTAAAGCTATTAGCATCCTGGCCAACAGCTGTGCGCCATGCCGCAATCGTAGCCACATCCAATGAATTAAAACGACCAAGAACAGTACCAGTTCCTGTTGTATAATAATCATTATAGTTTATAGTGAGACCAGGAGGATTAGCAGTTGTTCCCGCTACCTGCACTGCATAGCTTTTTCCTGTGCCTGCATTGGTCCTTGCATTTACAAAAATATTATTTTGAAATAAACGGGTATTAGTTGTTACAGAGCTGTTGAAAGCAAAACAATTGAGTGAATTTGTAACGGAACCTCCCAGGTAAACTGAGTTGAAAAAATAATTGTTAGTTCCTACGCCATCATTTATACCAAATATAGAGGTATTGGCAACTACAGAATTCCCAAGATCAATCATATTATTCTGAAAAGTAGTAAGGCCGTTATTTACGTTTATACCATAAATAATGGGAGTCGCTCCCATAGCAGCTAATGAAAGCGTATGTATATAATTTCTGGCCACCAGGTTTGTTCCTGATATGGGGCCTGAATAGTAGATACCTGCCATAGTGATGTTACTTGCTGCAACAGAAGTATTCGTTAAATTGTAAATGGAATTTTGACTAACGATTTGTCCGGCGGTTGAGGCTGCTGTATGTGATATACCAACAATAGAGGCACTTCCGCTGGTTCCAATATTAGGCGCAGAACTCGTAAAATTTCTAATAGTATTACCAGTGGTATTATAAATTCCGCCGGCACTTCCCTGGTCTAAAATACCTATAATGGCTGCAGTTGTACCTGTAGAAGTTGAAGTTAAATTTGCTACTGTATTATTGCTTATAGTCTGCGTAGCCGAAGTTATACTGGCTGAACCAAATATGCCTAGAATAGAATTGTTGGTTGAGTTGGAAATACTGTTAGCAGTTATAAGGCTACCGATAGTATTGCCGGTAACTGTAAAAATTCCTGTACTGCCTTGGAAACCAATTCCACGTAAACTTGTAGAACCAGTACTGCTATTAGAAACTGCGATACCCCCAATCGTATTATTCTGAATCAGTGTTACATCTCCTGTTCCTGTGCCTGCAAGAATTCCTGATACAATAGAAGTGGTAGCAGTGCCGGCATTTATATAGACAATGCTATTAGCTAACGATTGGCTACCAATTATATTACCGGTAATGTTTCCCACGTTTATCTTTCCAGTAAGCAAGGAAAGTCCTGAAGTAGAAGTAGCAGCTCCACCGGTAGTAATATTAAAATTCTGAATTGTATTACCCTGTATGCTTGTGGCTGTAGTCGTGCCTACAGTTAATTGTATCCCTCTTAGAATTACTCCCACAGAAGCAGTTCCAGTGTAGGTTTGAGCACTACCACCGCAGGATGGTGCTGTTCCTCCAATATAGTTACCTGAAATATTAAAGTTATTTCCACTTGTACTATTAGATATACGAATACCACCAGTTGTATTTGAAGCAGTAACCGCCCTGCTGCTGGTTTGGTAAAAACTATTACCAGTAATGGTCCAATCAGTATTACCCCCATTGAGGTTAATACCATAATGATCTGCAGTGGCTGAGAAATAATTATAAATATTATTATTAGAAATTGTTACAGCGCTATTATTTACGGCTGTCGTAGTAGCAGTTCCTAACGAATAAATTGAATTTACAGGTGTTGTAGCACCATCTTTTATATCACAATTATCAATTGTAATATTATCATTTCCGGTTGTGCCCGTGGTGGTGGTAAACCAGATAACGCCCTGGCTTGTAGAAGTATTTACCCCTTTAATTGTACAATATTTAATTGTACTATTAGTAGCATCATTAATAAATTTAATTGCCTGGCCTGCCACATTTGTATTTTCTATTGTAAGCTCCTTTGCAGTTCCTGCACCGCCCGGTCTTCCATCTATAGTTAAGTAAGATCCATTGGTAGAATCTACAATTGTTGCATTACTTAGGGCATTAGTAATCAGTAGGTTTGTTGCTCCCGCTTCTGGTCTTATGGTTAAAGTATTGGTAGCACTTAAACAAGAAATACCACCAATTGTTAAGGGAAAAGTTTCTCCTGCACTGGTGTAAGCGGCCTGGAGTTCAAGAATCACAGGCCCCGAAGCACCATTAAGTTGTAATACCCCAATGGCTTGAGTAAGGGACGAGTAAAGTCCTGTAGGGCCAACTAATTTTGTACCGCTTATGCTACAAGCTGTTGTAGCCTGGCTACCTTCTAAGGGTAAAGAAGGAATACCCTCAGAACTGGAAACAATTCTCCAGTAATAAGTGGTGCTGGCATTCAGGCCTGTGGCAAGATAATTATATGCTGTACCTGTAGTAGCCACACTTGTAGAGGTTACGGTGGAAACGTAGGTAAAGTTTATATTATCAATAGAACGAAAAATATTGAAATCAGTTTCATTGGTTGAATTGTCAACCCAGTTCAAGTTCATTCCCCCCGTATATATTCCATTAAAAGTAAGTGTGGTGGGGGCGGCTACACTTGCCTGTGGTGGAGTAAATGTATATACTTGCCCTGTAGCAGGTTTAGTCGTTATTGTTGTAGTTTCAGTTGTTGTACTTGTAGTAGGCGCAGCAGTGGCATCACTTAATGAAACAAAATTTCCACTTCCTGTGGTTATGGCTGATAGCCCTATGGAAACAGAAGCACCAGACAAAGCAGCAGCGTCCGACCGATATACATAATCAATGATACCTGTACTTTCATACAATTTAACCTGGAAGGACATGACGGGTGTTGTACCCCCTGTTCTCACCCAATTTAGCCATTCAAAAGTAAACACTCTTGAACCAGCAATTCCCGTAGTGAGATAAGAAGCCTGGGCTCCTGTGCCTCTGCCATCCATATCATCCCAAAATGGTGCTATTACAGGACGGGATACAGCGACACCCGTAGCCAGGTTATTTGTAATACTTGAACCTGATGCTCCAAAAGTTAAGTATCCATCTGAGCCAGCCCTTACTTGGTCATAAGCTACTCCCATATAATAAAAGCTAAAGCCTATGGGTAAGTATACCGATGCAACATCATCTGCAAGCAAAACAGGTACAGTAGTTCCACCTGCTAGCTGATTGAACGACCCACTCGTGGCCGAAAAATTTGCTCCTGCATAATTGGACATTGTTTGAGCCGAAGTAAAGGCTACAAAAGCAATCATAAGGGACACTAAGTAAATTTTTCTCATAATACTCTTTAATTTTTTTTAAATAAATAAAACCGTCATATCATAGACGACACAAAGTTGGTAAGCATTAATAAATAATTTTTTGAGGGAAACGAATATTGGTTTTAAACGTGTGGATGAAAGTAAGTTTAAATATCAACTCTCACAAAGAAATTTAAGAAATCACTGTATAATAATTTGTGTTTCTCTTATGCATTTTAATTATATGATTTAAAATACTGATTGTTAATTAAAAAACTAATCCTTTGTTGTAATCAAAAAAAGATCCGCCCCTGGTCGAGGACGGTTTTAAGTTTTATGGCCTCTTTATTTTTTTTTAAAAAAATTAATACTTGTCTTTTTTCCATCTTATAATATACCATTACCTGCGACTGTAAAAATAGGACAGTCACTTTTAATGGAACTTGCGTTGGCTGATTAAAATTTTAGAAAGGCCTTTCGTTTCCTTTCATCAATTGGCATAACCACCAGTAATATTGAGTTTTGGTTAGTGATAATGCCCGATTTAGTATTCCTGGATTTAAACATGCCCAGCAAAAATAGAATTGACTGCCTTTATGAAATTCGTGTATTGGATAGTTTAAAAAATCTGCTGCTCATACAGGAAGCTGTATTTCAAAAACAGCGCCTTCATTTTCTTTACCAGTTGCATTAATGCTGCCGTTATGATTTTCAACAATTTTTTTGCATATAGCCAGGCCTATACCGGTACCTGCATAAGCATTCTTTGCGTGCAAGCGCTGAAATACTTCAAAGATCTTCTCGCTGTATTCCTGCGAAAATCCAATTCCATTATCGGTATATTTTAGATGAAAAAATTTTATCTCCTCTTTTCTTTTGGATAACCTCTTTGGTTCTAAATTGACATCCTCATTATCTTCTCTGTTAATAGTGATCTTGGGTGGAATCCCCGGCCTGGAAAATTTGAGAGAGTTGCTAATTAAATTATGCATTAACTGCCTGAACTGGTAAGGGATCAGCCTTGCTTTTCCAAGTTTTGCTACGGTTACTTTTGCATGATGTTGGTTTATTTCTTCGTCCAGTTCCTTTACTACTTCCTCAAGCAGTTTATTCATGTCAGCATATTCAAATACATTTTCCCGGCTGGTAGTTTGAGCATAATTCAAAAGATCTTCAATGAGTCTTTGCATTCGCAATGCAGAAGCACTCATCTTTTCTAAATACGATAGCCCCTTCTCAGACAAATTTATTTTTTCCAGTTCTGTGAGTCTGTCAGCAAAAGTTTGAATTTTTCTTAATGGTTCCTGCAGATCATGGCTTGATATGTATACAAAGGATTTAAGCTCCTTATTAATTGTAGTCAATTCAATATTCTGACGGGTGAGTTGTGCCTGCAACTTTTGAGATACACCCAGTTCTTCAATAATTTTCAGGTAAGAAAAAATTAATACCCCTAATGCCGCTAAAATAATTACGAAAGTTACAACTGGAGTAATAAAACTATTCTCGTAAAAAGCATCAGTCCTAGACTTTAGAAGTGCATCTTCATTTTTTATGATTGAATCTGCTTTAGCTCTAACCGTCTCCATTAATCCACGGCCTTCAAGAATACGTTTAACTGGTATAGAACTATATTTAGAGTCGTCCAGTATTTGCTGAATATATTGAAGGCTCTGGTCCGACAAATGCTTTAACTCAATAAGGCTTTTTTTCTGGGTTGAATTATCGCCCATTAATGTAGAAAGCTTAGCAAAAGGAATACTATAATTAGCCCTGGCATTATAAAAACTCTTTAAAAAGCCTGAATCTTTTGTAAGCAGGAAACCCCGCTGCGAATTTTGCAGGCTTCTTAAACCTGATAATGCCTTTTCCAGTTCAAGCTTTACAACATTTGTATGTGATACCATTTCGGCAGAGCGACTGAATTTATTTAACTGCAAATAGGAAAACAATGAAAGCAGGAGCAAGATAACTGCCCCTGATAAAAACACAAGTTTAATTTTTTTATATGAAGGTATGGCTGTTGACAATTACTAGCTTTAATTGGTACAGATCATTTTTTATTAAAATTACGTATGAAAAAAATAAAATGCTGGCACAATATTTTGATTGTTTTTACTAAATATTAATTATGCCAGGGGGAAATTTAAAAAAGCAACAAAAGCCAGAAACAGTTGAGGATATGAAAAAACAGCCCTCATTAAAAAAAGTTGTGCAAAAAGGATATAATGAAAAAAATATCCATCAGGAACAAGGTGCTTTCAAACCTGACAATGCAAAAAAGAGTTAATTATAACCTGGGCCTCCAGGCTAACTCAGGTACAGCAAGCAAGTGTGCTACGTAGCGTGCAAGCATAAACAAATAATCACTTAGCCTGTTAATATATTTTATTACCAGTTCATTTACTTTCATGTTTTCCTGCTGCATGTGTACAATGATCCTTTCAGCCCTGCGGCAAACACATCTTGCTATATGGATAAATGAAATGCTACTATGCCCGCCTGGCAAAATGAACGATTTCATCTCTGGCAGTTTGCTACTCATTATATCAATATTGTTTTCTAAAAATGTTATATCGCTTTCTTTCAAATCTGGTATGGACATTTTTGTTTCTTTCTCCGGATCACACGCCAACGATGAGCCGATTGTAAACAGGCGATCCTGTATCTCTAATAAAACAGTCCTGGAATTTTCATCTGAGATGCTGTCTCTTAAAAGGCCGATATAAGAATTCAGTTCATCTATGGTACCATAGCTTTCTATACGGATATGACTTTTGGGAACTTTTGTTCCTCCTATCAGGCTTGTATTTCCCAGGTCGCCAGTTTTTGTATAAATTTTAAATGCCATAAATATTTTCTTAAGCAATGACAGCCTTTCTTACTTCATTTATTTGATCCGATTCAATTACTCCATCTTTCAATTTTATCTTTCTTCTTGCAAACGTTGCAATATCTTCTTCATGTGTTACTAATATTATCGTATTTCCTTCCGCATGAATTTTGTCAAGCATATCCATAATCTCATATGAAGTTTTGGAATCAAGATTTCCGGTGGGTTCATCAGCAAGAATGATAGAAGGATTGTTTATGAGCGCCCTGGCAATGGCAACCCGCTGGCATTGACCACCACTAAGTTCGTTGGGCTTATGATGCATCCTGTCTTCCAGTTTCACTTTATGCAATACCTCCTCAGCCCTTGCAGTTCTTTCTTTTTTTGATGTACCACTATATATGAGCGGCAAGGCAACATTCTCTGCTGCAGTGAGCCTGGGCAATAAATTAAATTGCTGGAAAACAAAACCGATCTCTTTATTCCTAACACCTGCAAGTTCATCATCAAGCATATGACTTACTTCTTTTCCATTCAGGATGTACCTGCCTCCTGTTGGAGAATCAAGACAACCCAGTATATTCATGAGGGTAGATTTGCCACTACCGCTTGGGCCCATTAAGGCAACATATTCATTCTTAAAAATGTCCATCGAAATCCCTTTTAGCACAGGCAATTCCTGTTTACCCAGGTAATAACTTTTACGAATATTTTCAAGATGTATTATTGATGATGCAGCCATATTTATTTAATGAGTTAAATTCATTTTTTTATCACTTTAGGAACCCGGAAAAATCCGTTTTCCGCATTCGCCGCATTTTTTAAAGCATTTTCTACAGATATACTTTCTTCAACTTCATCTTTGCGGGTCACATTTTCATTCACAGCCATATGTGTTAGGGCTGCAATGCCACTTGTATTTACCTCCTGCAATTTTTCTACAAAGGAGATCATCTTTTCCAGGTCTTGCTGTATGGCTTTTTTTTCTTCCTGGTCAAAAGAAAGTCTTGAAAGCTTTGCAAGTTTATCTACTAATGCCTCGTTCACAATCATAAAACAAAAATAAACCATTAGGGTTTAGTATAACCTTCAATTATTTAAATGGCTGCCCAGCTTCCATTTTAATTGCTTGGTTTATCTTCGCCCATTATTTTTAGAAACATCGATGGAAAAGACAAACACAAAAAACAGCGAAGCAAAGAAAATTGTAATGAGCGGAATAAGACCCACAGGTTTTTTACACCTGGGCAATTATTTTGGTGCCATTAAAAATTATATACGGCTACAGGATGAATTCGAATGCTTCTTTATGGTAGCAGATCTGCATTCACTCACCACACATCCCGAAACTTCTGGTTTAAAAGCAAATGTACACAGGGTACTTGCAGAAAATATAGCCTGCGGCCTTGATCCTGATAAAGCCACATTATACTGCCAGAGCCATGTACCAGAAACTGCAGAATTATACCTCTACCTGAATATGCTGGCCTATAAAGGAGAACTGGAAAAAACAGTAACTTTTAAAGAAAAAGCCAGGCAATCTCCGGATAATATAAATGCCGGGTTGCTTACCTATCCTGTATTGCAAGCTGCAGATATTATTTTGCACCGGGCAACTTACGTACCTGTGGGCAAGGACCAGGAACAGCACCTGGAAATGGCCCGGAATTTTGTACAACGATTCAATCATCGGTATGCAAAGGTCTTTCCGGAGCCTGAAGCATTCAACTACAATGAAGACCTGGTAAAAGTACCGAGCCTTGATGGTACTGGTAAAATGAGTAAAAGTGTAAACCAAATGGCCACACTTTACCTGGCCGATAGTGATGATGACATTCGGAAAAAAATAATGAAAACAAAAACGGATGGCGGCCCTGCCGAAAATAATTCGGCAAAACCGGATTACATAGAAAATATTTTCCTTTTATTAAAATTGGTTAGCAGTCAGGAAACAATTGAGAAATATAATAACGATTATAACAATTGTACCATTCGTTACGGTGATATGAAAAAACAATTGGCAGAAGACATGGTAAAATTTATCGGCCCGATACGGCAAAGAGCTGCCGATATACTGGCTGATGAAAAATACCTTGCAGAGCTGATGAAAAAAGGTTCAGAAAAAGCTGGCATTAGTGCAAAGGCTACCATGAAGGAAGTAAAAACTGCAATGGGTTTGGTTTATTAATTTTTTTTATGAATTGGTTACATTAGCAATTCCAGTCTAATAAAGATTTCATACTTTCAACCTACCCAAAAACTTTTTTTCAAGAATTACATTTTAAAAAATATTCCGCATTATGCGGAACGTGCTATGGCAAAAACAAAAAAACCTAAACATATAGCAATTGCTGGCAATATTGGTGCTGGCAAAACTACCCTGACGGAGATGCTTAGCAAACATTACAAATGGATTCCGCAATTTGAAGATGTGGATCATAACCCTTACCTGAATGATTTTTATGAAGACATGCCTCGCTGGAGTTTTAATCTGCAGATCTATTTTTTAAACAGCAGGCTGAACCAGTTGCTGGAGATACAACGTGGCACGGAAACGATCATCCAGGATAGAACTATTTATGAGGATGCAAATATTTTTGCTCCAAACCTTCACGATATGGGGCTAATGGGTAAAAGGGATTTTGAAAACTATTATAAATTTTTCGAAACGCTTAAAACGATGGTACAACCGCCCGACCTGTTAATTTACCTAAAAGCATCTGTCCCTACATTGGTCGCACAAATTCAAAAGCGGGGCAGGGAATATGAAGAAAATATCCGCCTGGATTATTTAAGAAAACTGAATGACTTCTATAATAGCTGGATTGATAGTTATAAAGAGGGACCCTTATTAATTATTGATGCAGACACCAATAAATTTGCTGAGAACGAAGAACACCTTGGTCAGATCATTAATAAAATTGATTCCACATTATTTGGCCTGTTTTAGTAGTTAATGAAATCTAGTTTTTAAATAAAACTTTCAGATAGTTTGGTGGAGGAGACGCATTGCCTTAGTTTTGCAATGCGAAGTAGAGCAGCGGTAGCTCGTCGGGCTCATAACCCGAAGGTCAGAAGTTCGATCCTTCTCTTCGCAACTTTTTAAAACCCGGATTTTTTCGGGTTTTTTTATTTACGATCTTGTTCATATCCGCCGCGGCGGACAGAAGTTCGATCCTTCTCTTCGCAACTTTTTAAAACCCGGATTTTTCCGGGTTTTTTTATTTAGTGAGCTTGCATTTATCCCCTTTTATTTACTTTACTTGCTCCGCTAGTCTGTATATCTTTCATAGTAGCCGATCCTTTAAAATATATATTGCTGGCTCCGCTTGCCTTAACTGATATCTCTTTACTCACAGTAATTTCTACATCTGAAGACCCGCTACAGTTTGCCACGCAGGACTCTGTTTCCAGTTCATAGCCATGAAAATCACTTGCTCCACTACTGCTTATTGTTAGAACATTGGCATTGCCGGAAACTTTTAAATCAGATGCCCCGCTTGTCTCTACATCAATATTTCTTGTATCAACTTTCCCCGAAAAATCACTAGCTCCTGAAAGGTTTAATTTTAAATGATCGGCCTTAATAATTCCTGCAACTACAATATCACTTGCTCCTGATGCTTCCAGTTCCTCAATATTTTTGAAAGAAACATACACTTTTACCTTACGATCCTTTCCAATCCACTTTCGGTCCCCTTCATAGTAGATCTTAAGAACGTTATTTTCAACAACAGTTTTAATATTCTCTTTATACTTATCCTCTGAAGCGCTAACTGCAAGGCTTATATTATCGGCCTGGCTGAGATAAAGGTCAATCGCATGCGACACTTTTATTTTATTGAAGTTGCCATTAATACTACGCATTTCAGCATTAGGATCTACCACAAACTGCTTTTGCGAAAATGCCAACACGGACAGAAAAACCAAGCTCGTAAATAATGATAATTTTTTCATTTTAGATAGTTGATTTTTTAACACTGCCACCACTGTTCACATTGATATCTTTAATTACTGCTGACCCGGTATATCGAATAACTCCTCCGCTATTGGCGCTGGCAGATAATTCATTCTCAATATTGATCTTTACACTTCCACCGCTTGAAGCTTTTGCAGTACAATATGCCGTCTTAAAATTAAACCCTTTAAAGAAGGCACCACTGCTAACATTTACATTTACTTTTTCCGATGCACCCGTAAGATCAGCTTCTGCGCCGCTATCTCCTTTAACCGAGATTTCATTGGCTTTTAAGGAAACCCTTACAAGAGCACCACTGTTAATAGTTAATTCCAGGTTAGTGAAATGTAAAGTTTCGGCGGCTTTAACTGATGAACCACTTCTTGCAATGATCTTTTCAAGCGCTTTGAAGGAAAGGTAGGCTTTAAGGCTTCTCTTTTTCTCATTTACCCATGTTATTCCCGCATTCTCAAAATAGATTTTCAATACATTATTTTCAACAACAGTTTTTATTCTTTCTTCATACTTTGCTTCCGAAGCACTTACAGCCAGCGAAACTTCAGTTCCCTGGGTTAAAAATAGTTCAATGCCGTTCGACACACTGACGGCATTAAAACTGCCCGTTATGGTTCTGCTTTTGGCATTAGGATCATTAATAATTGTTGTCTGTGCACTAAGTTGAACGGCAAATCCGGTTAAAATGCAGATAAGTAAAAATTTCATGTTATTGTTTTTAAATGTTTTAATGATATCCCTGGAACAGGATAATATTCATGGCTATACTTTGCTTATATACGTTTGTAGAAAATGAATGTTACAACCATCCAAAAAAATAATCTCTTTACGCTACCTTTGCAACTGTTCTTTTATAAATTGCCTGCAATTCCCGGGGTGCTTCTTAATTGAGGCTGAGATCATACCCGTATAACCTGCCCAGGATAATACCTGCGAAGGGAGCTAATTTTTTGCGCACCTGGATATCTGGCACTAACAAACATTATGAAAAGTATAATAGTTGCTATCCTTGTATGCCTCGAAGCTTATAGTTCCTCGGCGCAATCAGAAAAAAAATTTAACGATACCAGCTTCTTACAACCGGTAGAAATTACTGCAGTAAGGGCCAATGCTAAAACGCCTGTTGCAGCAACCAATCTTTCAAAAAAAGATATTGCGGAAAAAAATACCGGCCAGGATCTTCCTTTTATTTTAAACCAAACGCCTTCGGTTGTGGTAAACTCGGATGCCGGAAATGCTATTGGATATACAGGCATACGCATACGAGGAAGCGACGCAAGCCGCATTAATGTGACTTTGAACGGCGTGCCCTTCAATGATCCTGAAAGCCAGGGTACATTTTTCGTTGACTTGCCGGATATTGCCTCTTCGGCAGGAAGCATACAGGTACAAAGGGGCGTAGGAACTTCCACAAACGGCGCAGGGTCATTTGGTGGTAGCATCAATATCAGCACGAATGAGATCAAAACTAAAAAAAGCCTGGAGCTAAGTAATACAGCAGGTTCCTATCATAGCTTCAAAAACAGCCTGATGTTCAGTAGTGGGATTTTTTCAAAGCATTTGACTTTTGATGGAAGGATGAGTAACCTTCGAAGTGATGGATATATTGACAGGGCTAGTACAAGGCTGCAATCTTTTTACGGAAGCATGTCTTGGCTGGACAGTAATAGTTCGCTTAGGTTGAATGTATTTACCGGCCAGGAAAAAACCTACCAGGCATGGAATGGTATTGATGAAGCCACACTTGCAACAAATCGCCATTTCAATAGTGCCGGCACAGAACAACCGGGCCCACCTTATGATAATGAAACAGATAATTATGCGCAAACCCAATACCAGCTCTTTTTTAACCAATCAATCAATTGCCATTGGAAAGCAGGTATAGCAGCATTTTTTATAAGGGGTAAGGGTTATTATGAACAATATAAAGCAAACCAGGAGCTCAATAGTTATGGTTTACCCGATTACAATGACGGAAGCAACATAATCACCAAGACAGACCTGATAAGGAGACTTTGGTTGAATAATTTTTTTTATGGAAATATCTTCTCTTTGCAATACCAACATGCAGGCAGGAATATCATCATCAGTGGCGGCTGGAATCAATACGATGGCCGCCATTATGGAGAAATAATAAAGGCAGCCGTGCAGGCAGCTGTTCCCGTTAATTATCGCTGGTACCATATGCCCGCAAAGAAAAAAGATTTTTCTGCCTTTGCAAAATGGACAGAACAGCTAACCAATCATTGGAGCAGCTTTGTTGATATGCAGGTAAGAAGGGTTGAATATGATATAGACGGATTCAGAAATAATCCATTATTGATCCTTCGCAATCAATACTTTTTTCTGAATCCTAAAGCCGGGCTGATCTTCACAAAGGGATCTAATAAATTTTTCCTTTCTTATGGCAGGGCAGAAAAGGAACCAAACCGGGATGACTATGAAGCGGGAGCTAATCAACAGCCCAAACCTGAGACCATGCAGGATGTTGAGATAGGCCTGTCTACCACCAGGCTGAAATATCATTGGGCAGTGACTGGTTATTTTATGGATTATAATGACCAACTGGTACTAACTGGTAAAATAAATGATGTAGGTGCATATACAAGAACCAATATTTCAAAAAGTTACAGGGCGGGTATAGAACTAGAGGCAGGCATTCAAATAAATAAGTGGTTATGGACGGAAGGGAACTTTGCTTTCAGTCAGAATAAAATAAAAAACTTTATAGAATACATTGATGATTATGATAACGGGGGGCAAAAAACAAATGAATACAAAAATACAACCATAGCATTTTCTCCGGCTGTGGTAGCAGCGCTTGGAATAAATATAATACCAGTAGAAAATACTTTAATATCGCTAAACAGCAAATATGTAAGCAGGCAATACCTGGATAATACTGGCCAGGCCTCACGCAGCTTGAAAGAATATTATGTACAGGATGCCAGGATAAGTTACAGCTTCAAAGAAGCCAGGGTTGATGAGTTGAAGATATTTGTACAAGCCAATAATGTTTTTAGTAAAAAATATGAACCCAATGGATATACTTTCAGCTACATCTCTGGTGGAAACCAGGCTACTGAAAATTTTTACTATCCCATGGCTCCTGCTAATTGGGTAACGGGAATTACAATTAAACTTTAAGCTTTTTCTAAATGTATAGTTGTATTGTCCTGAAATAAAAAACACCTGCAATTAGCGGGTGTTTTTTTGCGGAGACGAAGGGATTCGAACCCTTGATACAGTTTCCCGTATACACACTTTCCAGGCGTGCTCCTTCAACCACTCGGACACGTCTCCATTTTTTTGTGGGATGCAAATGTAAGCGCAATAAAAATCTAAACTGCATCATTGCAATACTTTTTCCATTTGCATGCTGCGTGAGCCCTTAATCAATATTATGGCTTGTTGGAAATCAGATGATCTAAACCATTTGGCTGCTTCCGCTGAATTTGCAAAATAAAAAAAATCAGCGGGTATATTTTTATACCCATTTCCTGTAAGAGCAACTGCTTCCCATGAAAAATCCTGAATCAATTGAATTATTTCATCATGTTCTTTGTCCGAGTCCGGCCCTAGTTCCATCATACTTCCTAAAACGAGTACTTTATTTTCTCCCTGCATATGGGCAATATTCCTGATGGCTAATTGCATACTGCTTGGATTAGCATTGTAAGCATCCATAATTATTTTATTAGTGCCAACGTGGGTGAGTTGGGAGCGACTGTTAGATGGCGTATAGTTTTCAAGCGCTTTTTTTATATTTTCTTCTTTCACCTGGAAAACTTTTCCAACAGCAACAGATGCGAGCACATTTGGCAGGTTATAACCACCTACCAACTGAGTCTTTATTGAAGGCAGATCTGCCCCGGAAGTGATGGCAACTTCTAAAAATTCATTATCATCTTTTACTTCGCCTATATAGCTTGCACTGCTGGTTCCATAGCTGACTATGTTTTTTATATTTTCAGCAAAGGGCTTAAGGTATTCATAATTCGTATTAATAAAAACAGTCCCGTTATTTCGCTCCAGGTAACTATATAATTCGGTTTTCCCTTTTAACACACCTTCCCATCCTCCAAAACCTTCCAGGTGGGCCTTTCCGCAATTTGTAATAAGCCCGTGTGTTGGCATGGTATATTCACAATAGCCCTCTATTTCTTTTAGATGATTTGCACCCATTTCTATTACGGCCAGTTGGGCGTCTCTTTTTATACGCAATATGGTTGTTGGGATACCAATATGGTTGTTTAGATTTCCATATGTTGTGTACGTTTTAAAGCTGGTTGAAAGTACTTCGTGAATGAGTTCTTTTGTTGTGGTCTTTCCATTACTGCCGGTGATAGCAAGAAAGGGAATATCAAATTGTTGGCGGTGTTTCTTTGCCAATTGCTGCAATGCTAATAAGCTATCGTCCACCTTAATTATTTTTTCATTGTGATCGATAACTTCTTCATCCGTGATGCAATAAGCTGCACCAGCATCCAAAGCTTGCTGTATGTAATGATTCCCGTCATAATTAGGCCCCTTCAACGCAAAGAAGATCGTTCCAGGTTTTAACTTCCTGGTATCAGTCTCGATTTCAGGATATTGCAGGTATAGCTGGTACAACTCGTCGATTATCATACGAAAGAAATAAATAAATGTAAAAAAGTAAATGTAAAAAAAAGCCCCCGTTAATCGGGGGCTATATGAAAATAAGGTTATTTCTTTTTTCTTGTATTTTGTTTTCGCTTTCCGAAGATATTACCCTCTTTAAAACCAGGTCCTTCCGGTGGTCCAAGATAGGTTTGAGCACAACGGAATCCAACAGTACTTGCGCCTTGGTCTTCTTGCAGGAATCTTCTGGTTCCTGGAGACAACCAGTAAGCCCTATCATTCCAACTACCCCCTTTAATTACCCTTGATTCATCACTTATTAATGAAGTAATGCCATAGCCATAAAATACGTTGCTGGCAGAGTCACCATCTAAATAATTGATAACGTTATTATGTTGATAGTTACGACGGTTTTTTACATCTT
Organism: Ferruginibacter sp.; assembly: GCA_039920245.1. Taxonomy (GTDB): domain Bacteria; phylum Bacteroidota; class Bacteroidia; order Chitinophagales; family Chitinophagaceae; genus Ferruginibacter. The sequence continues at coordinate 710 of JBDSEE010000038.1, read as the reverse complement.
CGTCAGAAATATCAGATTTTTTTAAACGGCCTAGGCTATCTCTTTCATATTCACCTGAAGCATTTTTATAGTATTTCTGAAATTTATTTCCACGGAAATAGTTAAAGTCTTCACCATCAACTGATGTCATTGGCCTGTAAACGTCACCAACCCACTCACTTACATTACCACTCATATTATAAAGACCATATCCGTTTGCATAAAAAGATTTAATTGGCCCTGGTATAGCAGCCCTGTCATTTAAACCGCCTGCGACACCCATGTTATCACCATTACCTCTTTTAAAGTTGGCTAAAAATTGTCCTTGCCAGCTTCCTCTGCGATTATCACGAAGACCGTTTACATTTTTGCTCCATGAATAAATCTGTTGATTGGCAAACAATTCTTCTCCACGTTTTTTCTCGCTTTTTCTTGGATTAGGATTTTGATTGATTAACCCATAAGCTGCATATTCCCATTCCGCCTCTGTAGGTAAACGGTAGCCGGGTAATAATAAGCCATCTTCAAATGTTACCACCTTTCTTGTTCTGCCACTTATATCTTTTAAACCACCTTTTTTTGGAGCTGTTTTATTATTGATAAGGTCAGGATTCATTAAATATGTATCAGTATTAAAAGTCATATCTCCACCTCCCTGTTTCATTGCAGATACAGGCGATCCCTTTTTTAAATATCCTTTATCAATCAATATACCTTCATTTACACGATCA
>JBDSEE010000037.1:0-4752 GCA_039920245.1 Ferruginibacter sp. | reverse complement strand
TGGAAAAATAAATAATCAAATACAGGAATTGCAAACCGTTGTTTGGACAATTGAAGCCATCGATGTTGATGGTAAGGTCCATACGAAAACAGGCACTACGATCTTGATGCCGTGATTCAGTCGGCAGTCTGGAGTTCATAATTATTTCACGTAATTACTTAAGTCGGCAGTCGGCAGTCTGGAGTTCATAATTATTTCACGTAGTTACTTAAGTCGGCAGTGGGCGGTCTGGAGTTTATAATTATTTCAGGTTTTTACTTAGGTGGGCAATCGGCAGTCTGTAGTTCATAATTATTTCACGGCTTTACTTCAGTCCGCAGTCGGCAGTCTGTAGTTAATGATTATTTCACGGCTTTACTTCAGTCGGCAGTTTGCAGTTGGGAGTTTATAATGATTTCACGGCTTTACTTCGGTGAGGAGTCGGCAGTCTGGAGTTTATAATCATTTCAGGTCTTTACTTCATTGTAAGGTCACATTTACGACTGCAAACTGGGACTGATTGCCGATTGCTGACTGCAAACTGCCCACTGCCCACTGCCCACTGCCGACTGCCGACTGCCCACTGCAAACTGCCTACTCCTGATTGCTAACTATCTCCTCATTCCACTTTTTACTACCGAATAATTCGAAACTGCTTTTTTGTTGGGAAAAACCGATCAATGCATCGAGGTGCTTTTGGTGATGCAGATCTGTGGCTACGAACGAAGCAAGGTCGTTCTGGAGAATATACCTTCCGGCGGCAGCCACTTCTTTGCCATAATAACCGGTTAGTGAGAGTATGTTTACCTGGAGGAGAAAACCCAGGTCTTTTAGCCTATGAAAAAAACTATGGTCCCGGTGGTAATATCCATACCGCTCCGGGTGAGCGAGAATGGGGGTATACCCTTCTGTTATGATCGCAAAGCTCATCTTCTCAGGAAAAGAAGGCATGGCTGAATAAGAAAATTCCGTGAGCAATAATTTATCATGCACCGTTAAGAGCATGGTTTTATTATCCAGCATCTCGAAGAAATAATTGTCCAGCATATATTCAGCAGCAGTTCCAAGTTCAAAATCAATTCCTTCTTTTTCCAGTGCTGATTGAAGAACCTGCTGCGCCCCATAAATACTATCCGCATCATTGCGGTACATATCTCCAATGATATGTGGTGTGGCAATGGATCGGTTAATACCCAGGTTTATCAACCCTTTTACAAGCTGAATCGAAGTCTCTACATCCGGCGAGCCATCATCAATCCCTGGTAAGATATGCGAATGAATATCCGTACTGATAGGGAAGAACTTTTTTACGGGGGGCTTCTTATGGAAAAATGAAAACAAGTTAAGTGTTAAAAGTTGAAGGTTGAAGGTTGAAAGTTTTTACTGGCTGTGATTTACAATTCTTATGTTTAACTGTATGTAGATCGATCATTGCTAGCGACCTCTGAATGCCGTCTGCCAACTACTTATACTTCGTATACTGGTGCAGTTTACCCAATGGCTTCATGATAGATACAATGAAAGCAAAGGGAATCTTATTCTTTTTCATCGCAAGGTAATCCCTGCGATTGGCACGCAACCTCTGTTTGATATTTCCATTGCTTTGCCCACCTGCACGCATCATAACAATAAGCTTTGGCAGGTAGCAGGCAGAGGCTTTGAAATAAAAAAGGTAGCGGGCCATAAATTCATAATCCGCGGCAGAGAAATAATGTGTTTCATATCCACCATATTTTTCCAGCAATGCTCTTTTGAAATAAAATGTTGGATGGGCCGGCATCCAGCCTTTCCGGAACAGTGAGCGCTTATAAGGTTTCCCCTTCCATATTCTCAATACATGGCTGCTGTCATTACGGTCAACATATTCGAGGTCGCCATAAACAGCATCTACCCCCTCCTTTTCAAAAACGGATACAATCTCGCTAATCACATCAGGTGATACCAACATGTCATCGCTGTTCAGGATACCGATAATATCACCGGTAGCCATACGCATCCCTTTGTTAATGGCATCATACATACCCCTGTCGGTTTCTGTAATGGATTTGCTGATATGGGTACGGTATTTTTCAACAATCTCCATGGTACTATCGGTAGATTTCCCATCTATGATGATATGCTCAATATCTTTATGATCCTGCCTTATGATGGAATTGATACAATCCTCCAGGTGATCTGCAGCGTTATAGGTAGCGGTTATGATGGTGACTTTCAATTTGGAAAGTTTGAGTGCAATTTAAGTAGAAAGACATTAGTAGCAAGTAGCTGGTAGCAAGTAATAAGACAAGACAGAGGAGGGTAGATTGTAATATCTGGACAGGCTACATGCAGGTAACTATTTTACAAGGCAATAATCGCAGAATTTGTTTTTAAGAAGGCCGGAATATAAAATGAAGCCATTGTGAAGGGGGAAATAAATAGACTTTTTAAGTACCTAAACGACTTTTCAAAATGGTTACTTTTTGATGTCGTTTGCATTTAAACGGACTACTTTCCCTTTATGAGAAACGACGATAAATGAATTCTCTTTGCGTTTTTGTTCTAATAACCTATCAATCGCCAGTTTGCCGCCTTTCATCACTTTGTCTTTAATGTTTGTTATTATCATTGTCAACAAGTTTATTTATAAAAAGCCATTTTTCTTCATTATTTGTATGAAATTCCCCTGACTTTTTTCCCTCTGCAATAAGTTCAGGTTCTGTGCTTGAATTGTCAATCAGCATCCAGTAATCTACTTTGTCTTTATACAAAGTTATGAAATTCCTAAGTCCTGAATAGTACCTGCGAATAATCGTACCGCTCGGAATATTGTGCCCACCTTCAATAACCCTTGTCTTCACCCGTTCAATTGCAAGGTCTACACTATCTAACCAGTAGTATATGAGGTTAACTGTATAGCCTTTTTCTTTAGCCTGATGTACAAATCCTTTAAAACTAAGGGTAGAAAGAGTTGTTTCAAAAGCAAAATCAACATTTTGAGAAAGAAGATCCTGCAATCGACGCAACATAACTTTCCCAGCCTGTATTGATACTTTTTCAGGTTGAAATGGCGAAATTCCTCTTGCAATTTCGTCGGCATTCACAAACTCTTTCACCTTCAAAAGCTCGGGAAGAATAGTAAAAGAGGCAGTCGTTTTTCCCGCTCCATTACAACCTGAAATGATAAATAAGTTAGGCATCGTTTTTCGGGACTATATAAAACATTCAGCAGTTTACTTAAGAGAAATGGATGAAAGATTTAGGTTAGTACGTAGGTCCAACTCAGTTGTACCTTGCCTTAACCTTCTCTGCCGGGTTGCCCTGGTATACCTGGCCTGCTTCGAGGTCTGTGCCAGCAACGGAACCTACTGCTAAGACCGCAGCTTTCCGACAGGTTACACCCGGTGCTACGATGGCTTTTGCGCCTATCCATACCTCATCTTCCAGCGTAATAGGTTTTACTATAAGATCGAATGCCGGACTTTTATAATCATGGTTGCCACACAACAAAAAAGCTCCTTGCGAAATACAAACATCATTTCCAATCGTTACCAGCTCAAGGTTATCAATCCATACGGCTTCTCCAATCCAGACATGGTTGCCGATAACAAGCTTCCAGGGGTATTTAATATTTACGCCTGGTTTTATGAGTACACCAATTCCAACGGTTGCACCAAACCAACGCAATAACCCCCTTTTGAATCCATAAAATGGAAAGAAAGATGATTTAAAAAAAACCATATTCACAAGATACCATGCACCTCTTTTAAAAGGATGACCGGGCTTGTACCAGCTATTGTTGTATGAAGAAAGATCAACGGGCATGGGGAAAGTTCAATGTTGAAGGTTTAAGGTTTAAGGTTTAAGGTTCAAGGTTGAAGGTTCAAGGTTGAAGGTTGAAGGTTCAAGGTTCAAGGTTCAAGGTTGAAGGAGCAAGGCCCATTAGTATCTATATGCATCGGCAGTGTAGCTGCTGGCGACTGACGATTGACCATGGACAACGGATAACGGACCACTGCAGACTGCCTACTACCGACTACCAACTGCCGACTGAATCCTATCCCGATAATTACTGGGAGCCATAGTAACCTGACTGCTAACTGCCCACTGCAAACTGCAAACTGCCTACTGCCGACTGTTCCCTGCCGACTGACGACTAAACCTCCATATAAGAATGAAGATAGCGATATATGCAAATATATTGAACCAGGTATGGTGATCCAAGCCGAGGGGCATGGGCCAATGACGATTAAGGGCTACCAGGTAGAGGCCGATCCTGAAAACATTTATCACCCAAATCAACAACAAGCCGTCAAGGCACCAGGCCAGTTTTCTTTTCCAACTGCCATCACTGGCTATCACGAATGCTAACCAGAAACTCATCACTCCATAACCAACACAATCATAGGCAATGATAACCCCCCGGCCGCCAGGCAGCTTTATTCCATAATTAGGGATATCATATGTTTGATATCCAAACAAGCCAGCGACTACTGATGCGCCCCGCATTAAGGTGATCTTAATTCCACTGACGTAATCGAGGTAATGATCTATGAAGGGACTGTAATGGTTACCAGGTGCGGCAAGGCCGATAACGGCTTTTGTGCCTAAATAAAATATAGCAAATAACCCTAAGAATTTAGCTACAAAGAGGACGAAGGGGGGGATATTAATTTTTGAAGTAAGAATGATGAATGATAAATGATGAATGATGAATTATAAATGATGAATTAGGAATGATGAATGATGAATTATAAATGATGAATTATTAATGATGAATTAGGATTTAATTTC
>JBDSEE010000036.1:0-17940 GCA_039920245.1 Ferruginibacter sp. | reverse complement strand
AAATTCTTGTTTTTATATTTATTGAACATGGTCACCAGGTTTGGATTTTCCTGCCTGCAGGGACCGCACCAGCTTGCCCAGAAATCAACCAACACATATTTTCCCCTGAAAGAAGAAAGCTTCACCATCGCACCGGATGTATCCTGCTGGCTAAAGTCAGGCAGTGGTTCACCAATAGGATTTCTTGTGCTGTCTGCGATCAATTTTGCAATATAATTCCCTATTGAAGATGCTTGTATAGCCGGGCTTAGCCCCTGGTACATCTGGTCCATTTTTTTATCGTTGCCGGTTAGTTGATTATGACGATAAATAGCCAACGGGCTTATATAAGATGCAGGATGTGCTTTTATAAAATTTTCAATAAGCCCTGCAGGTTTTGCTTTTGCTGCAGAATCATATAATCCGCCACCTTCTACAATAACCTGGTAAGGTTTTATGGTTTCATTGAAGCTCATAAAATCATTATGACTTTGAGAACCTTTCACCACAGCCGATTCTAGCAATGCTTTTGTACCATTGATGGTAACAGTACTGTTATCTAAGAACAAGGTCAGATATGGCTGTTGCCTGTCAAATGCAATCACTTTGAAATCGGGCATGTCCACTTTTCCTGATAATTTAAATTTACCTCCGGCAACTTTTGCAGATGCTTCCGGTGTGCCATTATTTGCATTCAATAATTCTACAGTTGTACCATCAGGATAGCCACTAATGTTACCATCAATGGTAAAACTATTTCCCATTGGAATGGGTTTGAAAGCTTCCGTTGTAGTTTTAATAGTTTTTTTAGTGGCTACTGTTTTCTTCACAACAGACTTTGATTGCGCCATACATAGAAAAGGAGCGAGGGAAAATAAAATTAAAAATTTCTTCATTTGTAGTATTTGTGAATGCAATTTAAAATTCTTTGGGTAAACATATATCCTATACAGGAGAATTAACATCCTTTATAGAGCTAACAAAGTTATGAATGGTATTTTTCATGGGGTCTTTGTTTGCCAATGCTTTTATGAAGGCACTGCCAATAATAGCGCCCTTTGAGTATGAGCAGGCAAGTTCAAAGTCTTTTTTTTCTTTTATACCAAAACCAATCAACACCGGGTTTCGCAGCTTCATTCGTTGAACACGTTTGTACCATTCTAAAGTTGCGACACCCATTTCTTTTTCTCCGGTGGTGGATGAAGAAGATACCGCATATAAAAAACCATCGCTTAATTTATCGGCTTTTTCTATCCTTGCATCGCTGGTTTCGGGGCTTATCAAAAAGATCATAGACAAATGATGCTTTTTAAATATCTCTTTATAAAACTTTTCATATTCATACATCGGGAGGTCAGGAATGATCAACCCGGAAACCCCTGCAGATTCAGCATCCAAACAAAAAGCCTCAATCCCATATTGCAATACCGGATTCAGGTAGCCCATTAAAATCACAGGGATATTTATGCCCTCTTTTACTTCGTGAAGCTGTTCAAAAAGCAATTGCATATGCATCCCATTTTTTAGTGCAATTGCATTGCTTTCCTGGATAATGGGACCATCTGCAACCGGATCGCTGTAAGGCATACCTATCTCAATAATATCAGCTCCCTCTTTTTGAAGTGCCAGCATGATTGCTCCTGTATCATTCAATGCAGGGTAACCCGCAGTGAAATAAATATTCAGCTTGTTCCCCGCCCCGTTAGCAAAGATTTTATGTAGCCTGTTCATAATGTTGCATAAAAGTTGAGAGGTCTTTATCGCCCCGGCCACTAAGGCAGATCACTACAATATCCTTTTTAGTAAAATTAATTTCACCCAGTACTGCAAATGCATGTGCAGATTCGAGTGCCGGTAAAATGCCTTCTGTCCGGGAAAGATCCAGTGCCGCCGACAAGGCTTCTTCATCTGTTACATTGTAGAAAGATGCCCTACCCGTTGCAAATAAATGTGCATGTAATGGCCCGATGCCAGGATAATCAAGACCTGCTGAAATACTATGTGGCTCTATTACCTGTCCATCTGCTGTTTGCATCAGGAGGCTCTTGCTGCCGTGTAAAATACCTGTAGTGCCCAGTTGGGTTGTTGCCGCACTTTTGCCTGAATGCACACCACAGCCTGCAGCTTCCACTGCAATGAGCTGTACTTTTTTTTCTTTTATAAAATGGTAAAAAGTACCTGCTGCATTACTACCTCCACCCACGCAGGCGATCACATAATCAGGATTTGCCTGCCCGGTCTTTTTCAGTAACTGCTTTTTAATTTCTTTACTTATCACGCTTTGAAACCGGGCAACCATGTCAGGATAAGGATGCGGCCCCACCACACTTCCAATGATATAATGTGTATCCTCCGCATGATTTATCCAATGCCTGATGGCTTCATTAGTTGCATCCTTAAGTGTTTTGCTTCCGCTCGTGGCCGGTATAACGTTAGCTCCCAGCATCTTCATCCTTGCAACATTTGGCGCCTGCCGCTCCATGTCCTTCTCACCCATATACACAATGCACTCAAGCCCCTTCAGCGCACAAACGGTTGCAGTGGCCACACCATGCTGCCCTGCACCGGTTTCCGCAACTATCTTTTTTTTACCCAACGCTTCCGCAAGCAATACCTGGCCGATGGTATTATTTATTTTATGCGCACCGGTATGGCAGAGGTCCTCCCTTTTCAGGTAGATATTTGTTTGAAATCTTTTGCTAAGGTTTTCTGCAAAAAATAATGGTGTAGGCCTGCCGGCATAATCATGCAGTAAAGCATCCATTTCTTTTTTGAATTTCTTTGTATGGATGATCTGCAAATATCTTTCCTGCAGTTCTACTACATTTTTATGGAGCATTTCAGGAATGTATGCGCCCCCGAATTCTCCGTAATATCCATGCTTATCAGGATTGGTATGCGTTATATTTTTCTTCATCAAAATCCTATTGTTGAATTGGTGATTTCCTCAATCCATTTACAAATTGCAGGATAAGACCCATATCTTTTATTCCAGGTTCTTTTTCAAAAAGACTGTTTATGTCCACACCAAAAAAATCAGGATGCTTAAACTTTTTAACGAGTGCTGCATCTGTGGGGCCAATTCCTCCACTGATAAAGAACGGCTTCTCAACCTTTGCTTCTGCAAGTTTGTTCCAGTCAAATTTTTCACCCGTGCCACCGCTTGTTCCGTTCTTAGATGTATCAAATAAATAATAATCACAGGCCTCGTCATATTCAGCTACCATTTGATCAATGGTTTTACTACCATTTTTTGATACAGGGAAAGCCTTGATCACTTCCACATGGTCTGCCAGTTGTTCACATGCATATGGCGATTCATCGCCATGCAACTGCACTGCATCCAGGTTATATTCTTCCACAATGTTCATGATCTCATCATATTCTTCGTTCACAAAAACCCCTACGGTCTTAATGTCCAGGTCAGCATTTTTCAGATCATCTACGGATATTTTATTGCCTACATATCTCGGGGATTGCTTATAAAAGATCAATCCTGCAAAATCAACATCTAAGCCGTCTAATTGTTGCAATTGTTTCAAGGTTGTTATTCCACATACTTTAATATTCATCTCTTTTATTTTTTCTTTTAATATATTTCCTGCAATTGATTTACAAAATGTTTAAATGTTTCCACGGGATCCTGCATTTTCATGAATTGCTCCCCGATTAAAAATCCTTTGAAGCCTGCTTCTCTTAATGCGATGACGGTTTCTATACTATCAATGCCACTTTCAGAGATTTTCAGCATCCCTTCCGGTATTTTTTCTGCAAGGTAAATGGACCGTTCTATATCTACACGGAAAGTTTTAAGATCCCTGTTATTGATACCAACAATATCTACTTCATCACAAAGTTTATCCAACTCCGATTCATCATGTACTTCCAGCAATACTTCAAGACCAAGTGTTTTAGCCCTTGACGCAAGCTGCTTAACGGCATGTTCACCGAGGCAGGCAGCAATCAACAATATAACATCTGCACCCATTATTTTTGATTCGTACAACTGGTATTCATCAATTATAAAATCTTTACGCAGGATAGGAATTTTATTTTTTCTTGCAATAAGAAGATCTTCTGTATTGCCTCCAAAAAAAATTGTGTCTGTCAAAACGGATAAACTGCTTGCACCATTTTCTGTATAACCTTTCGTAATTTCCTTCACATCCGCATTGAAATTTATAAAACCTTTTGATGGGGATTTTCTTTTGAATTCAGCTATGATACCCAAACTGCCCGGCTGAAGTAAAGCTGTCTTTAATGAAAAGCCATAACGCAGGAGATTTTCATTTTGCAACAGTTCCTTTAACGGAACACTGATCTTCCTTTCTGCAACCTCTTCTTTTTTATGTGCGATTATTTCATCCAGGATATTCATAGTGCAGGAATTAATTTTTTTAAAGCATGCAAAGCCTTACCGCTTTCAAGGCTATCCACTGCAAGCTGGTAGCATGTTTCATAGTCGGCATACTTTGGCATACAATTCAATGCCATGGCCGCATTGGCAATCACTACCGCATTTTGTGCCCAGCTTCCTTCCCCCCGGATTATTTTTAAAAACAATGCGGCAGCTTCTTCTACTGATGCACCCCCATAAATATCTGATGGCAATACCGTTCTTTTACCGATAGCCTCAGCAGAAAGAATTTTTTCTCCATCATTCTTAAAAACCTTGGTATCACCAGTGAGTGATATTTCATCATAACCATCCAGGCCATGAATAATAGTAAATGCTGTAGCTTCCTGTTGCAACAAATAGGTGTAAATCCTTGCTATCTCAAGGTTATAGACTCCTATCAATTGGTAAGCCGGTTTTGCAGGATTTACAAGTGGCCCAAGCATATTAAAAAAAGTACGCACTGCCAGGTTTTTCCTGGTGCCACTCACAGATTTTAACGCAGGATGAAATAAGGGTGCATGCAGGAAACAAATATTTGCTTCATCCAATTGTTTTTGTAATAGCTCCTGATTATTTGTAAATCCGTATCCGAGCTGTTCCATCACATTGCTGGAACCGCTGATAGATGAAGCACTGTAGTTGCCATGCTTGGCTACTTTATTTCCTGTGCCCGCTACAATAAAACTACTAAGCGTAGAAATATTGAAAGTGTTTTTTCCATCACCACCGGTGCCAACAATATCTATCAGGGTATCGGTTGTTGTAAATGGCGCAGACAATTCCAGCAAAGCATCTTTGAAACCTTGTAATTCTTCAATGCTCACGCTTCTCATCAGGTAAACTGTTATGAAGGAAGCGATCTCTGTTTCGTTGTATTGTGCTGCAGCAATATCCAGCAATACTTCCTTTGCTTTTTCCCGGCTCAGTGTCTTGTGTTCAAATAAATATTGTAATATCTTTTTCATTGTTTCTAATCTTTTAACCAGTTCCTAATGATCGTTTCACCTTCGGGTGTAAGTACACTTTCTGGATGAAATTGCAGGCCAGTAACATCCAGGGCCGTATGCTTCATGGCCATGATATAATTGTTCTCATCCACGGCAGTAATTTTTAATACCTCTGGCAATGTTTCCCTGTCTGCGATCCAGCTATGGTATCTGCCTGCTATGATCTCAGTTGGCAATCCTTCAAATATTTTTTGATCTCTTTCAATGATATTGATTGGTGTTGCTATTCCATGATAGACCGTATCCAGGTTAATTAGCTTTCCTCCAAATGCTTCAGCAATGGCCTGGTGGCCGAGGCAGATACCCAGTATCGGTTTTGTCGCTGCATATTCTTTAATAACGGGGATGAGCAGCCCAGCTTCAGAAGGTATTCCGGGGCCCGGGGACAACACGATCTTATCGTATTTTTTTATTTTATCCAATTCAATTTCATCATTGCGGAATACATCAACCTTAAGGTGCAGGATCTTCTCAATCAAATGCACCATGTTGTAGGTGAAGGAGTCGTAATTGTCAAAAACAAGTATCTTTTGCACGGCTGTTTATTTAGAAATTTGTTGCGCCAGTTCAATGGCATTTTTTAATGCACCCAGTTTATTTTCCACTTCTTTTAATTCAAGTTCTGGCTTGCTTGCAGCTACTATTCCTGCGCCTGCCTGGTAGCTTAGTTTATTGTTCTTGCTTAAGAAACTCCTGATCATAATGGCATGGTTGCAACTTCCGTCAAAACCTATGAAACCAATAGCACCGCCATAAAATCCCCTGGCAGTGGTTTCAAATTCATCAATGAGCTGCATGGCTTTGTATTTAGGCGCACCACTTAATGTTCCCGCCGGGAAACTACTTCCCAGCACTTCAAACGGATGCTGATCTTTTTTTAATACTCCCTGCACCTCGCTTACCATGTGAATAACATGAGAATAGAAATTTATTTTTTTAAAACTGCTAACTTCTACCTCGTTGCAAACACGGCTCAGGTCATTTCTTGCCAGGTCAACCAACATTACATGTTCTGCATTTTCTTTTTCGTCATTTTCCAGCTCAATGGCCAGTTGCTTGTCCTTTTCATCGTCACCAGTTCTTTTAAATGTACCGGCGATGGGATGAACAATTGCTTTTCCATTCTTAATGATCAACTGGCTTTCCGGTGAAGAGCCCATCAGGCGATAATCCCCATAATCAAAATAAAAAAGATAAGGGCTTGGGTTAATGCTTCGTAACGCCCTGTACACATTAAATTCATCACCCGCAAAGCCTTGTGAATATTTCCTGCTAAGGACAACCTGGAAAACATCGCCACGGTGACATGAGGCAATTCCTTTTGTAACCATTTGCATATAGGTCTCATCATCTATATTAGATGTTTCTTCTCCTTTAATAAAAAAAGGAAACACGGGAACATCTTTACTTTTTATCAATGACTCAACATCCTGCAGGCGACTTTCAATTCCATCAAATTGATTTTCGCAGATGTATAATTCATCTTTAAAATGATTGATGATGATCACATACTGGTACAGCCTGTAACGCATCAGGGGGATGGCATCCTCCTTATTTTTATCTCCCTGCTTTTCCTTATTGAAATGTATTTTTTCAAAAAAAGGAATGGCGTCATAACTTGTATATCCAAGAACGCCCTGGGCAATATTTACCGGCGAAGGCATTTCTTGTTCCAATTCAAAACTTTCCATGAACCTGTTCAATTCTGCAGGTACATTAGCTTCTTTTACAGGCGTCTTTACTGCAATACCTGTTGGCATTTTTGTTTCAATATGGGTTAAGGTTGTAATTTCTATACCGGCAATTGCATTGATACCGATGATGGAGTAGCTATTCTCACCTGCGTGAAAATCTGTGCTTTCCAATAATATCGTATCCCTGAAGCGATCTCGCAGCCGCAGGTAAATACCCACAGGTGTAAAAACATCCGCGAGCATTTTTTTATAAGTTGTTCTGATCAATACTTTCTTCATATCCATGCATTAAAAAACCCCGACATCGTGTCGGGGCCATATTTTTATTTATAAACAGGTGCAGACACGTCAAACGAATAAGTGCCACCACCAGCCTTTGTTATTTATATTTGTGTTGTTCATTGTTATGCAAATATGTATCAGAATATTCAAGTAACAAAACTTTTTTTATCATTTCAATAATAACATGATGCTTATTAAACAGGAACAGAAAGAAAGAGAGGGCGAATTTTATATGGAAGAAGAGGGCATAAAACTGGCTATAATGACTTACTCCATTGCAGATGATGGCCTGATGATCATAAATCACACAGAAGTAGATGACAGCCTTCGTGGAAAAAAAGTTGGCTATAACCTGGTAAGCAATGCGGTAGAATTGGCAAGGGAAAAGAATTTCAAGATCCTCCCGCTTTGCAGCTTTGCTAAATCAGTTTTTGATAAAAAAGGCGATGAGTGGAAAGATGTATTGAGATAGAAATTATGAATTATGAATGCAGAAATATGAATTTATGACAATAACTATTTTTGGCGCTACAGGCACAGTAGGGAAACAATTAGTAAAGCAAGCTTTGCAGAAAGATTACAAGGTGAGGGCTTTTGGCCGAAATGTTTTTAGTGCAGATTTTCCTCCCAATGATAATCTACATTTAATTTCAGGCGCTTTGTTTGACAATGAACAGTTGTTGCATGCCATTGAAGGTGCAGATGCCGTGTTATCTGTATTAGGTGGCGCAACTGATGGAACTGATAAGACAAGATCGCTTGGCATGAAGCATATCACCGGGCAAATGCAAAAGGCAGGTGTGGAAAGGATTGTTGCTGTTGGTGGGATGGGTTCATTGGATGCACCTGATGGGGAAATATTTATGAACCGTCCCGGCTACCCTGCTAAATTTATTGCCGTTGGCCGGGAACACTGGCACGCTTACCAGTACCTCGTTGCATCGGGACTGCAATGGACCTTTGTTTGTCCGCCTGACTTGATTGATGCCGCTTCAACGGGTGTATTCAGGACTGCATCTAATACAGTTCCTGAACCCAATAATTTTAAGATAAATACTGGTGACCTGGCAATGTTCATGCTGAAAGAAATGATTGAAAAAAATTATTTAAAGCAACGAGTAGGTATATCTAACTAAACTGCACGATTTATCGTAAATGTTTTTTATGAGGCTGTTAACGGCATCATCCAGACCTTTTATACATCTTTGTAAAAACAACCAGTCTTGAAATATTTTATACTTATTTTTTTCATACTTGCCGGAACTGCTGTAAAGGCACAGAAGGTTGACAGCATTTATGTAAACCTTTATACAGACAGCCTTAAGAAAGGAACTTACAATTATATCAATGTGGATGGAAGGCTAACAAATGGAAGGTATATTCCCTTAGACAGTAACCATTTGATCTTTAAAAGCTCACACGGAACTTTTAAGGGCAATAGTCTTTGGCTGGAACCTGATTGCAGGGAAAAATATGTTGACATAAGTATTACCCTAAGAGATAAACCTGAACAGACTCATAAGCTTGTTCTATATGTAAAAACAAAACCGGATGATGAACAATTAAAAACATCTGAGCAGATATTAGAAGAACTAAAACAGGGAACTAAGAAAAAGCGGAAGGAAAAAGAAAAAAGTTAAATAATGAAAAAACCTTTTCACTAAAATGAAAAGGTTTTTTTATAAAATAATAAACTAATCTTAAGCTGATTTTTTTGCGTCCTCTAAAAATTTGGCCAGGCCTATATCTGTCAACGGATGTTTTAATAAACCCATGATGGATTCCAGCGGGCAGGTGCAAACATCTGCTCCCGCTTCAGCACATTTGATAATATGATTGGGGCTTCGTATAGAAGCAGCCAGTATTTCAGAAGTGTAACCTTGTATGTCAAATATCTGCCGAAGCTGGTAGATCAGTTCCATGCCGTCCCAACCACTATCATCTATCCTGCCAATGAATGGCGAAATATAGGCAGCTCCTGCCTTTGCAGCAAGAATAGCCTGGCCTGCAGAAAATACAAGTGTGCAATTGGTTCTGATGCCATTATCAGTAAACCATTTAATAGCTTTCACACCATCTTTTATCATCGGCACTTTTACTACTATGTTTTTATGCAAGGCAGCCAGTACTTTTCCTTCGGCGACTATCTCATCAAATGTTGTTGCTATCACTTCTGCACTAATGTCTCCATCCACCAGGTCGCAGATAGCTTTGTAATGATTAAAGACGGCTTCTTTTCCTTTGATGCCCTCCTTAGCCATTAGGGAAGGATTGGTAGTTACACCATCCAATATTCCAAGATCGTTTGCTTCTTTAATCTGTGCAAGGTTTGCAGTGTCAATAAAAAATTTCATAATTATACCCTCCGGGTGCTTTAAATTTTTATTAGAATTACCGGGGCAAAAATAAAAGAATTGAAAGATTAAGCAGGATATTATTTGTACATACTGAATTAAGCCTTAAGGTTTTTTTATAAAAGAAAAAAATACCAACCTAAATTTTTAATACCTGCATGCACTTATCTTTGTACCGGCAAGTCTTATACGACCAGCTCCTATTGAACTCCCCCAGGACCGGAAGGTAGCAAGGGTAGGTGGTTGAGCGGTGCGATGTAAGTAACTTGCCATTTTTTATTTCCCCTTTTTCTTAATTTTTATCAGAAGCTAAATCCTGGCCTGTCATTCCGGGAATTTACCTGGCTTATGCCAATAAGCTGATCGGTGCGATCTGTGAAAGATTTATAATAAATAAGAATGGTATATGTGTTTTCTGTTTCCCAGTAATTTCCTTCCAGGCTTTTAGGAAGTAGAGATTTATTTTCATCTGCCAACAAATATGTATAATTATAATATCCTTGCTTCATAAAAATGCTGTTCTCGTACACTGCCTTTTCTTCATTCCATTTCATTTTCCATTTATCTGCCAACTCATAACCTGTAAAGCCACCAGCCAGGTAAACATCCTCACCGGCGTATAATTTTCCATCCGGTGGCATGTAGGTAAAATAAACAGTTGCATAATCTCCCTGCCATTGCGGATTGATGCTTTCGTAGGTTATCACATTATACATTCCGTCATAATCAGGAAAATAAACATACCGCTGCGAACTCAGGTCTACATCGGGTTTCAAAAATATTTCAGTAGATGATTTTTTATATGAGCCGCTGTCAATCCTATCGCTGTACAGGCGAAAGCTTCTAAGGTCGAGCCATCTCCATTCTTTACCAGCAGGAAAAACAGCAACATTCTCTGTGTTATATTCAAGCGTATTTCCCCGCACAAAAGTTGGGGCTATATCACGCTGTGCTATATCCCAGCGATTGTTTTGGAGTACTACTGCTTTCACCTGTTGGGCAGCACTAAAACTATTTAATCCATTCACACTTGCAGAGAACCGGAGGCGCTGGTGTGTGTTGAATAATTGTGCAGTAAACGGTTGCACAACTGCGGCAGTAATATTTGATTTCAAATCTACCACCATCATTTGTTTGGTAAATGCAAGCTTACTTGTATCTGCATCTAAAAAAACTTTTAACAAATAATTTCCTGAACGTATGGGTATAGAATTCCGGTCGGGCAGTATTACTTCATAATGAGTATACCTTGTAAAAGCAAGAGATGAGTATCGGTAGCTGCTGATACGGTTTTGGGTAAAGCCTTTTATGTAATCAAAAGGACTTAGGTTAACGGGTTGCCAGTTATAATCACAAAGCACGAAACTGTAGTAATAACTTTTCACTCCACCCGAGAGATCATCAAAGGAAAGCATAAGCCTGTCCCCGCTTCCAAGGGAATATACAGGAAGACTTTGTTGATTACCATACATGTTCAATTGGGCTGTTTGAATTTCTGGCTTATAAATTCTTTCAATTAATTGAGCCATGGAATTATTAGCAATACAACAAAGTAGTAGCAACAGAAATGAAAACCGGGGACAGGGTTTAAGATTCATTTAATGCGAATTGATTTACTTTTGAAAGATACCAAATTTATGCCGTTTGAATGTATCGTTATTCATAGCAAAAAGAATTGGACTCGGTAGGCAGAAAACATTTAGCCGGTTTATCATTGGACTCGCCATCGGTGCAACCACGCTAAGTGTGGCAGTGATGATAGTTGCATTGAGTTTTGTTAATGGCTTTCAACAGGTGATCAGCAATAAAGTTTTCAGCTTCTGGGGTCATGTACGGGTGCAGCAATCGCTGGAAGATAAGGTAAGCCTTTCAGAAGAATATCCTATTCAGCAGAACGACAGTATAGAACATTACCTTGCTTCTCTACCTCAGGTGCAATCGGTAGAAAAGTTTGCCACCAAGTCGGCTATCATAAAGTATAAAGCTGATATCGAAAGTGTATTCCTTAAAGGCATTGCTTCAACTTTCAATTTTAAGCGGCTGAATAATTTTTTGCTAAGTGGCCACTGGCCAGTATTTACAGACAGTGGTTATAGCAATGAGATATCTTTAAGCAGTTTTACAGTCAATATGTTAAACCTTCAGCTGGGAGATAGCATGATCGTCTATTTTATTAGACCCGATGGCAGCAAAGCGCCCCGCAGATTAAAGCTTACGGGAATATTCAAGACCGGTATTGAGGAATACGATAAGCATTTTGGTTTTTGTGATATTAACCTTATTCGGAAACTGAATCTTTGGCAAGACGATGAGATCGGTGGATATGAAATATACTTAAAAGACTACAGGCTTACCGATACCGTTACCAACCTAATTTATGATGAATTACCACAAAGCTGGTATAGCCGGAGTATTAAAGAAATTTACCCGAATATCTTCGACTGGTTAAATCTGCAAGGCTCTTTGAAAAATATCCTGCTGGCAATCATGATCATTGTTGCCGTGGTAAACCTTATCACCTGTCTTATCATTCTTGTGCTGGAGCGCACCCGTATGACCGGCGTACTGAAAGCCCTTGGCGCAACTGACTGGGATGTGCAAAGGATATTTTTATACAATACCACTGTGATCGCTATCATCGGCATCATCCTCGGAACCCTTGCCGGCATTGGACTTTGTTTGCTACAGCAACAAACAGGATTTATTAAATTAAATGAAGAAGCGTATTTCATGCCAACAGCCTCCGCAATCATAAACTGGAACCAAGTAATATTGGTTGATCTTGTTACGTTGGTTTTATGTTTTGTTATGCTGGTTGTTCCTAGCTTGCTGGTAAAAAAAGTTAACCCGGTTACGGCTATTCAATTCAGGTAGATGAGGAAAGACGTCAGTTCGCAAGAGGCAGTCAGCAGTCAACAGTCCACAGTCTACAGTCAACAGTCCACAGTCCACAGTCAACAGTCCACAGACAACTGACGACTGATGACTGAAATTATTTCAACTGGTACAAAATAATTCCTGCAGCCACACCTGCATTGAGTGATTCAGCTTTTCCAAATTGTGGGATCGTTATTTTTTCATGTGATATCTTTAACAAGTTTTTGGAAATACCTTTTGATTCATTACCAATGATAACAATAGCTTCCTGTATATTTTTAAAATCAGAAAGTGGTCTCCCTTCCAATGTAGCTGCAAGGATTTTGATGTCATTGTGTTGTTGCAGCCATGAAGCCAGGTCTGCATAAATAATATTAACCCTACCTAAACTCGCCATGGTGCTTTGCACCACTTTTGGATTATACATATCAGCTGTTGCCGGGCTGCAAACAATATTTTCAATACCAAACCAATCTGCAGTGCGAATGATAGTGCCAAGGTTTCCGGGGTCCTGCAGATCATCCAGCACCAATGTAATTTTATGCTTTGTATTAAATTTATGATCGCTTATCCTCTTTTTAAAAACGGCCAGCACGGCATTTGGCTTCACAAGCCCGGATATTTTTTCAAGTTCAAAATCCCTGACCCTTTCTATTTTTTCTTCATGAATAAAGTTAACAGGCTTCCATGTATCAATTGCATAAATGGTCTCATATTCAAAATTTGCATTTGCAATTAATTCATCCACAAGCTTCGGCCCTTCAGCAACAAAGCGTCCCAACTCATCCCTGAATTTTTTCTGCTGCAAACTTTGAATACCTTTGATAGTGGATTTGCTCAACATCGCTTAATATTTATGCCTGATTTCCCCATTAATGTAACACATAGCTTTAGATATTTTATTTGTGCCCTGGTTTTTACCGGTTTTCTAAATTCCTGTACCATCATCAAAAAAACCCCCGCAGGCAAGCCCTACTTGGTAAAAAACAATATCGAAGTTAAGGGAGGAAATTTTACAAAGCTTGAAAGATCAGCATTGAAACAAAGGCTTTTCAACCAATTAGACGATAGCGCAAAAGTAGAAACCAGTAGCCCGATCTTCCTGGTGAATATTATCAAAAGGCCCACAGCATTTGATACAGGATACTCCCATGTTTCGGCACTCAACATGATGGCTTCTATGGTTCACCTTGGCTATTATAATTCAAAAGCTTTTTTCCACGCCGATACCAGCGGCAGAAAAGTAACGGTAAATTATACAGTAGAAACTGGTAAGCCTACATTGATAGATACAGTAAGCTACCGGCTTCGCAAACCTGACATTCAGCAACTGGTACTAAGCTTGCGAAAAGAATCAATCCTGCAAAAAAATAATCCTATCACCAAGGCAGCTGTACAATCGGAGATTGCAAGGCTGGTAGATTCTTTGCGTAACAAGGGCTATTATAAATTCACTGCATCAGAATTACATGTGCTGGGCGATACCAGCCTTGCCATTCTTACTACTATAACTGATGATCCATTTGAGCAATTAAGATTACTGGCAGAGGCACAGCAGAAGCGGGACTCACCTACCGTTAAAATAGCCATTGCACTCAATAATCCTGAGGATAGCACCCGGCTCAACAGCTACCTTGTTCGTAAAATATATCTTTTACCTGATTACCGGCCTGGTGATAGCCTTGGGGACACAACTATTACGCAAAGGGACACCCGTAATTTTATTTTGCGATATCATGAGCGACTTTTTCGTACCGGCTTCCTGGGAAGAAACATCTGGTTGCGCCCCGAAGATCTGTACAAACAATCTTCTTATTATAAAACCCTTACCAGTCTTTCCAATACTGGCGTTTGGGAAACCGTAAACATCCAGGCACTGGAAGTACCTGATAGCAGCCTCGTAGATCTTTTTATTGAAATGGTTCCAGCCAAGAAATTTGGCTTTGAAGCTGCACTGGAAGCAAGTTACTCCACAACGAATAGCAGCAATGCACTTGCAGGAAACCTGCTGGGTATTTCCGGAAACTTTTCACTTACCAACAGGAATATTGGGAAGGAAGGCATTCGCATGACACATAGGCTCAGGGCCGGTGTGGAACTTAACAACAATAGCAAGGGCAGCGGTTATAAACTTATTAATTCAAATGAAGTCAGCTATAGCAACAATGTAATTATTCCCCGCTTTCCAAACCTCGTTCCATTGCTTAATAAAGAAATGGTTTCGGGCGAAACTTTTATCAACACTAGTGTGGCATACAGCAACCGTTTGCAATTATTCAACCTTCAAACCATTAACCTGAACCTGGGAGCTAATGCAATAGATAAGAGAAACCGGCGCTGGACCTTCCGCCCTTTTAACCTTGAGTTCAACTACCTGTTTAATACCACGGACAGTTTTAAAAATATTCTTGCAGCCAATCCATTCCTGCGCTATTCATATAATACATCTTATGTAGTTGGAATGGGCTGGAGTCTTGCAACATCTTATAAAAATCCGAGGCACCTGAACAGTCAATTCAAAGCAAGGGATTTTAAATTAAACATGGAAGAATCCGGCCTCACCTGGGCGAATCTTGGTGTGGCAAAAAAATATCTTCGCAAGTATATCAAAACAGATGTAGAATATAAATATACTGTCGACTATAAAAAAACTGCCCTTGCATTCCGTTTATTCACCGGCATTGGTATTCCTTTAGGATCTGATACAGCCAAGCTTCCGTTCTTTAAACAATACTTTGGTGGCGGAAGTAATAGCATGCGTGGATGGCCCATACGGGGTATTGGACCTGGCTCACAGGCAAAGGCGCCATACAGCAACAGCTTGTTCAATGACCGGCTGGGCGATATACAACTGGAAGGAAATATGGAATACCGTTACGAGATCGCACGCATCATTCCCAACACGCTTACGCTGAGAGGAGCACTGTTTGTTGATGCAGGAAATGTCTGGAATTTCAACAGCTCAAAAACTGATGGCAGCAGGGATAGTGCACAATTTAAATTTAAAAATATTTATAAAGAGCTCGGTGTATCAGCAGGCACGGGTTTCCGTTTCGATTTTAATTACCTCATTTTAAGGGTTGATCTCGGCTTCCGTTTTAAGAGGCCGGAACTTGCGGATATCAATAGTGGTTGGAAGGCTCCTTCAATTGGCTTTGATGATTTTTTTAAAAAAGTATTCGGACGGGCTGAGGAGAACCGCATTTGGCGTTATGAAAATTTCAATTTCTCCATTGGAATAAATTATCCTTTCTAATCAATTTCTTTTTTAGCAAAGCCGTTCATAAAATCCTCAATTGTCAAAGCATTCTCCGATTTAAATTCTCCTATGGCAGTGCGGCGCAATTCGCTCAGGTAACCACCGCAAACAAGTGCCTGGCCAAGGTCGTGGGCAAGACTGCGGATATAAGTGCCGGTAGTACAAACAATTTTAAAACCTATAACCGGCATATTAATATTTGTAATTTCAAATTGCTGAATATGCACAGGCCTTGCGACAAGTTCCACTTCTTCTCCCCTTCGGGCAAGACTGTATAAGGCAACTCCGTTCTTTTTAATAGCTGAATAGATCGGTGGCACCTGCATGATATCACCCATAAATTTATTTGCTGCTGCATGAATGGCCGCTGCAGTTATTGCTGAGACATCTTTTGTTTGTTCGGGTGTTGATTCAAGATCGTATGTGGGTGTTACTGCACCGAGTGTTATTGTTCCTGTGTAAGTTTTCTCCCGGGCCATGTATTCATTTATTTTTTTGGTATACTTTCCCGTGCAAACGATGAGAAGGCCTGTTGCTAAAGGATCAAGTGTACCTGCATGCCCTACTTTTTTTATCCGGATAGTATTACGGATCTTTCTTACCACGTCAAAGCTTGTCCAGTGTAGTGGCTTATCAATCAATAGTACTTTGCCTTCTGCAAATTCCTGTTGTAACGCTTCTGAAATTTGAACAGCGGGTAATGATGGCGAGTTCTCCTCACCATGAATTTGTTGTTTATGTTTTGCGTAATATGAGCCTTTCTTTTCCAGGATTTTTTTTGCGAAAATAAGTAGAATGGGTGATGTAGGATGTAGGGTTTCTTATTGTGGATGTAAATTTTATCCTTGCTGGTACTACCCAACACTATTTAAGCCGGGGCGTGATCTCTTCATGTTGTGCCTTCGTGTTTAAGTCAAAGCATTACTTTTTCTTATTGAATGCCGGAAGAATATATTTTTTCATCAATTCATCAGAAGGTGATTGGCTGTTATAATTTCCGCCGGTTATAACAACCACCATATTCTGCTCTTTCAGTACATAAATTTTTTGTCCGCCATTTCCCTGTGCTGCTTTAGTGTAATATCTTACGCCGTCTGCATCTAAGTATTTAAGCCACCATAAATAGCCATAATCAGTACCCTGGATAACCGAATGTTTTTCAAAAGATTGGTTTACAAAGTCAGCGGAAATTATTTGCTTACCGTTCCAAATGCCCTTATTTAAATAAAGTAAACCAAATTTTGACATTTCCCTTGGCGTTAAATAAACCTGGCCATAATCTTCTGCGTTTGATTTATCAGGTTTAAAATTCCATTTGTAATTTTTAAAACCCAAAGGTTCAAATAAGTTTTTTGTAGCAAACTGAAGCAATGTTCGATGAACAATAGGCTTTGTTCGATGAACATTGGGCGTTGTTCGATGAACAATGGTCGTTGTTCGATGAACAATGGGCTTTGTTCGATGAGCAAAGGGCTTTGTTCGATGAACAATAGGCGTAGTTCGATGAACAATAGGCGTTGTTCGATGAACAATTTGCTTTTTCCCCATAACTTTGGCCATTGTTCGCAGGGAAATCTGCATTTACCTCAGAGAAATTTGCTTTTTCCGCAGAGAAATCTGTTTTTACCTCAGGGAAATCTGCTTTTACCTCAGGGAAATTTGTTTTTCCCCCAGGATAATTGAAATTTCCCTGCGGTTTCCATTGGTAAATTGGTGGTTATTACGAATTGGGCAGATGGCCGGGCGACCACGCAACGGCGTACTACATAGGTTAGCTTTTTAAATTGGCCACCAACAGCGGAAGAAAAAATTTGAGCATATATTCGTCGCCCTGCCATGTTGCCAAACCGAATCCTATGTTGTGTGTTCGCTTTTCTTTGTCAACAGTTGCCCACTTTTAATTCTTTATTCTTTGAAAGTTCAGATCTTGAAAATGGGAACCTTCCAGAGAAAAAATATCTTTTAATTGTATGCGATGTGCCATTCCTTCTTCATCTAAACTAAACATAGCAAAAGCATCAGCATTATCATGAAATTCTTCCCATTTTATGGCAAAGGTATTTGCCTTATAAAACTTCAGGGCACCATT
>JBDSEE010000035.1:0-3372 GCA_039920245.1 Ferruginibacter sp. | reverse complement strand
ACATTGGCCAGGCTCACATTATATCTTGCTCCCACTATCAATCCTTTTATGGGATGTACTTCGGCCCCGATTGAATAACCATAATCAAAGCGGTTATAAATGTCAATAAATTTATCAGCAGTACTGTTTCCGGTATTACTGCTACTATCAGCCTTTGCACTAAGAAGGTAGGCAGTTTGTGCACCAAGCATCAATGAAAAGTATTTGGTTATGTTTATATTCATGAACTGTGCAAACTGCAAATAATCCAGGTTTACATCTCCTGAAATAGTGCTGGTTTTATAGTTATAACCCTGTCGGGAAAACAACAATTCTGTGCGGGAGCCAATAATTTTTTTTGCTGCCGGTGCCAAAAATACGCCTGCATGAAAACCCGATTTGTTGCTGCTGTTTATAGACGATGCATTAGAAACTTTGGCAAAATTTAACCCTGCTTTCAGGCCAATTTGTGCATATATACTTGCAGGTAGGATAAGCGTAAGTGCGAAAATAATTTTTTTCATTTGGTTTGATTTTTTGTCTTCTTATTTAAAAGTATAAAATCCGTGGCTCGTATTTTTTTGCGAGTTTTTCAAAAATAATAAGGTTTCATAAATGAATTCTTAACCCTCAATTTTTTATGATCGTGTTTTTAAAACTGGCACCTTCACCAGATAGCTTTACCAGATAATATCCGGGAAGGAATTGTTTTGTCATGATAAAACTTTCAGTAGCTGCACCTCCTGAATGATTTATTAATTTCTTCAGCATTACTTGCCCCACATTATTGGTTATCATCAGCATATAGTTTCCTTTTGGAAGATTCCAATGCACAGTTATATTATTACCTATTACGGGGTTAGGGTAAATATTCATGCTGCTTTTTGCTTCGCTAATATTGTTAATTTTCAGCACCTGGCTGTAAGCGATTTTATTTGCTTCAATAATTTTAACCCGGTAAAAGTTTAGCCCGTTAAATGGATGGGGATCAAATATGTTGTAATGAGTAGCCGTACTACTACTGCCAATGGCGGTAACAGTTTCAAGTTTATCAAATTGCTGTCCGTTCTGTGATCTTTCTACTTCGTAACTGAGAATATTTATTTCTTGTTCTGTAGTCCACTCCACCTGCACGCCTGCATTTTTTTGAAATGCTTTTACATTAGATAACACAACCGGCACGGCTGCAAGATCAATTTGAAAAACCGACAATCCCAGGCTGCCTGCAATGATAGCACTATTAGCTACTGCAATTTCAGGGATCCCATCTCCCTCCACATCAACGATTACAGCAGAAACAGGGGAAGCCCCTGTAGTAAAATCAACTTTAGAAGCAAAAGAAGATGCAGTGATACTACCGGGTGTGGAAGTATTGCGCAGCACTGATATATTATTAGAGTTCATATTAGTGACTACAACGTCTGGCTTACCATCTCCATCTAAATCGCCAATTGTAATAGAACGGGGAACAGTACCTGCAGTAAAGTCAACTTTAGCCGCAAAAGAAGATGCAGTGATACTTCCCATAATAGAAGTATTGTACAATACAGATATAGTTGTAGAAGCAGGTGATGTTGCATTATTAGCAACCACAAGATCAGGCTTACCATCTCCATCTATATCGCCGATTGCAACAGAGCGGGGAATAGCCCCCGTAGTAAAATCAACTTTAGTAGCAAAAGAAATGGTACCTGGAATGGAGGTATTGCGTAGTACTGATACAGTATTAATACCAACTGCAGAATTAGTAACCACAAGGTCAGGCTTACCATCTCCGTCCACATCGCCAATAGCAACAGAAAAGGGAGTACTCCCTGTAGAAAAGTCAACTTTAGTCGCAAAAGAAATACTGCCTGGAGTGGTGGTGAGATTGCGTCGTACTGAAACAGTATTAGCGCTTGGGTTAGCCGTCACAATGTCTGGCTTGCCATCTCCATCTACATCACCTAATGCACCAAATACAGGCCCAGTAGAACTAGAAGTAAAATCTACTTTAGCTGCAAAAGAAGTTGCAGTGATACTTCCCGCAGTGGAAATATTGCGCAGTACAGATATATTAGCATTGGTCACAACTACAAGGTCCGGCTTGGCATCCCCATCCACATCGCCGATTGAAACATGCTCAGTAAATGAACCAGAAGCAAAGTCAACTTTAGTAGCCAATGAAGACGCACTGATACTGCCTGGATTGGAAATATTGCGCAACACCGATAAAGTACCAGAGCTTGAATTAGCACTCACCAGGTCAGGCTTCCCATCTCCATCCAAATCGTTTGTTGCAACATTACGGGGAATGCTGCCCACAGTAAAATCAACCTTGGGTTTATAAAAATTTGCAGGGATCCCTGTGCCAATCGGGTTTGCAAATGTTATGATAAAGGGCTTTGGCGAATATGCCATTAATCCAGTACTGTTATCAAGTACGGTGATGGGCTGATACGTAGCACCTGCGGGGGCTGTTACTGTGAGGCTTGTGGCAGAAGCAGACGTCACATTTGCCTTCACAGCGCCAAAGTATACGATGTCGTTTGCCGCAGTTGTATTGAAATTATTTCCAGTTATGATTACACTTGTTCCCACTGGGCCGGTAGCTGGGGCAAAAGAAAATATTGTAGGTTGTGCCAATGCCTGCACGGAAAAAAAAAGACATGATGCGATAATAATAATTCTAAGAGAAGCAGGTAAAAATGAGTATTTCATTGTTGTAAGTTTTAAACATTCTTAAATAATAAATGACTTTTATCACAGGGGTTTAATATTTTGATTAACTATTGTTTCAATAATTTTTCTAAAATTATTAAACTCATCATTTTTTTTTCAGGCTTTAATATTCATTTCCTAATAACTGATTGTCCGACAAGGCTGATAGTTAGAAGGCCCGGATTGCACGCACATGGTTACTGGTAACCTTAGGGGCGGTGCTCTGAGAGTTACTGGCGAAGGACTGATCCCATGCGTAGAGGTTATCAAAATACCACTCCGTAGAACTCCAATAGCTTGCACTGGCAAAACCCCCTACCGCTGCTTTTTGCAGATATAACAAGTTAACCTCGTATTTGGAAGGCAAATACCAGTCGCCATAATTACCCCCTTGGTAGTTTGCACATAACTGGGCAGCGTAAGCGCCAGTACCTTGGTAAATAATAATTCGCTCTGTATTCAATTTACCAGCATTTACACCATCTCTGACAGCGTTTGTTATATTAGTGTTATTAGCCCATTGGATACCCGTGCTTTGGTCGGCAGTAGCAGCTATTAACCCATGTTGCCCATTGTCGTAAACATAAAACACAATGCCGCCTCCGTAGCTTTCGCCAATGTAATGAACAATTGCAGAGCTTATCCATGTAGGCGCTGTTCCTGCTCCAGTGGATTGCAATACCTGGCCAGCCT
>JBDSEE010000034.1:0-2758 GCA_039920245.1 Ferruginibacter sp. | reverse complement strand
AAAGATCGGGTGAAGGTACCGGCAGGATATACACTATTACAACTACCTGCCATGATGGGCTTGGTAATACAAGCCATAGCAGTACCACCGTTACAGTAGCCCTGGGCGGAATGAATGCTGCCATCACTGAGGAAGGGGATGAAAAGAAATTATCTGTAAGCGTATTGAATAATCCTGGCCGGGATTATTTTACCCTAACGATTCAAACATCTAAAACAGACCTGGTAAATGTACGTTTGCTTGACAGGTATGGACGGGTTGTGGAATTAAAAAATAATATTTCTGGTAGCCAGCAAGTACAGATTGGTTCTTCAGTTGAGGCTGGTATTTACTGGGTGGAAGTAAAACAAGGAAAAGAAATTTCCAAAACCCAGGTAGTAAAAATAAAATAGACAAGTTGCTATAAAAAGAGGATGTCTTAAAAATAGATTTTTGCCACCAGGGCACAAAGGCTGAAAAAATATAAACCTATATTCAAAACTTTGTGCCTTGGTGGCAATATTTTCTGATCACTAGCAATTAAGTTCAATCACAAACTCTGTATACTCCCCTTCCTTCGAGTCTACCGTGATCTTTGCCTGGTGAGCTTTAATGATATCATAGCTTAAAGACAATCCCAGGCCAGTACTGCCACCAGTAGGTTTGGTTGTAAAAAAAGGGTGAAAGATCTTTTCAATAAATTTTTGTGGAATACCGGTTCCGTTGTCCCTGATCCTTATCGTGGCATTATTTGATTGCTTATTGGTTGTAACCTGTAGCACAGGCTCATAGTCCACGTTAGTATTTTTTTTATCTTGCCTGGCAGGTTCGTTCAGCATGGCATTCATTGCATAGAATGCATTGTTATAAATATTTACCAGCAGGCGGCCAATTTCTTGTGGGATCACCTGGATAGGTTCCATGTCTTTATCAAATGAAGTTTGTATCCGGCAGTTAAATCCTTTGTTCTTTGACCTGAAACCATAAAAACTAAGCTTTAAATATTCATCTGCCAGGCTATTTAAATCAGCCAGTTCCATTTCACCCGTATGCACCTGCGAGTGCTGCAGCATACTTTTCACAATGCCATCGGCCCGCTTGCCATGTTGTAATATTTTATGAAGGTTTTGTGTAAGGTCATCAAAAATGGGGTTGATATCATTGGTAAGTGATTCAGGTAATGATTCTTCGGCCAGCCGCTCTTTTATCTCAGTTATCAATTCGCTATTGATATCAGAAAAATTATTTACAAAGTTTAGCGGGTTTTGTATTTCATGTGCAATGCCAGCCGTTAGTTCCCCCAGCGAAGCCATCTTTTCTTTTTGCACAAGCCGCAACTGGCTGGCTTTAAGATCAGTTAAGGTATGCTCCAGTGTTTGCTTTTGATTTGTAAGTTCGGCAGTTCTTTCACTTACCCTTTCTTCCAATAAAGCATTTTGTTGTTTCAATGCCTGTTGTTGTGATTCCTGTACTGCCTGAATTTTTTTATGGTATTGCAGTTTTTTTCGCTGGTTGGAAATAAAAGCTACCAGGAAGCTGCTAAACAGCAACAGCATGGCTGAAATGCCAATGAAGACCCTATATTGTATGCTGATATCTAACAGGAACATATAATGCTTTAGTTATAAAAATACAAAAGATGATAAATGCAATATTGTGAAAATTCCACATCCTGTCTGCAAGCATGGGATCATAGTTGAGAAGGGGCAGGTAAAATAAAAAAACAAAAAAACTAGTAACCACGTAAATGCTCAGCCCTGTTACGATCCAGAAGTCTGGTCCCTGGAAGATAACTTCATCATCATTTCTTAATTCAGACAAATAATATTGCATACAATAAACGAGTAACAGGTAAGCCTCTGCTGCCAGCAAATTTCCACTTAGGTGATCAGGATTTAAAAAATTTTCAAAAAAAATAAAATTGATGATGATGAATAATCCTGACATGATTATCAATGCTTTTTTCAACCTCCTAAAGCTGTTTTGCGGCAATTGCAAAAAGAAGATACAAAAGCAGGCAAACCTGCCTACTGCATGAATATTATAAAAAGGATTATTGCTTTGTAACCATGACGGAAAATGGCTCTTGAATATCCATACCCCATCTATCAGCACATTAACTACAAGTGCAAACCATACGTAAACAATAACTGGTTTCAGGTATCGGGGTTGCTCCTTACTTAGTAATATTGCCAGCACCGGTATGGCCAGCGCCCATACTTCAGACCAATCTAAAACTGTTTGCAAAAAATTACTCAATGTTGGATGATCCTTTTAAGTATGAATAGAATTGAAGTAACCAGGAACCAATTAATTGCCCGGATATTATGATATTAGAAAATTACATATTATCTTTCAAACATCTGTTATTATCATTCTATTTCTTCTACACCCCTAAAACATCGCAACATGAATTATCCTTTCTATTCAAAAAAAACAATGTCATTTTTTGTGATCACTGCCCTGCTTATCATTGGTTGCAACGATGATAAGGACAAAGCAGTTACAGCTACAAGTACAATGAGCGATACAGCAGTCGCTATGGCCCCTGCCCCTCCTGCTGCAGGTCTTACATCTGGCAGCCTGGATACCCTCTGGATAACTGCAGCAGACTTCAAAGCCCTTGATAAGAACAAGGCTGATTTTATTTTTTATTTTGGGACAAATGATACCGTTACCCTTCATGGCTGGAAAGATAAAGGCGGACTAGATCCTTATAATCCTACACCTGATGTAATACTAAAGAAAGGACATAAAGATGCTACCCTTACTTATGGCC
>JBDSEE010000033.1:0-35459 GCA_039920245.1 Ferruginibacter sp. | reverse complement strand
AAGAACCAAGGTGCACCTATTATTTCACTGATAAATCTTGATCGATTAAATAGCCAGTTGGATCCTCAGCCTGACGGGGTTTTTGATTACGTAGAAGGATTTACAGTAGTATCTCCTTATAGCCGGGTGATTTTCCCGGTGTTGGAACCATTCGGGCGTGATCTTGCAAAGCAGGTTTATACTACTGTACCCACAGCGGCGAAGGACAGTTTGTTTTATGTTTTATATGATTCAATAAAAGCAGTAGCCCAACAGTTTCCCAACCTGAACCGGTATGTTCTAAAAGGACAGGCAAGAACTTCCGGGTCGGCAGATATCAGCATAGGTTACAATATTCCTAGAAATTCTGTGACGGTAAGTGCAGGTGGGCGGACACTTCAGGAAGGCATTGACTATGATATTAATTATGATCTCGGAACCATCCGCATAACAAACCAGGCTATACTGAATGCGGGGTTACCTGTACAGGTGAATTTTGAAAACAATGCGAGTTTTGGACTACAGCAGCGTTCCTATCTTGGACTAAGACTGGATTACCTTCTTAAGAATACTGCTAAATATCAATTATCTATTGGTGGAACCCTGGTGCGCTTAAGTGAGCGGCCTTTCTTTACCAAGGTAAACCTGAATGAAGACCCGATCCGTAATGCGATGTATGGACTCGATTTTAACTTTCGCAAGGATGTGCCCAGGCTTACCAAGTGGCTGGATAAAATACCATTTTATAGCACAACCGCACCCTCTACCTTAAATATTTATGGAGAAGGCGCCATGCTGAAACCGGGCCATGCACCACAGATAGGCAAGGGCAATAAAGGTGTTATTTATATCGACGATTTTGAAGGAAGCAAATCCGGCATTGACCTACGCTTTCCGCCTATTAGCTGGGCCCTGGCTAGTACTCCCTCGGGTGCACTGGACATTAACTATAATCCGATATTCCCCGAATCAGCCTTAAATAATGATCTTGATTACGGAAAACAAAGAGCAAAAATTGCCTGGTACCAAATAGAGCAGACCTTACAACAATATAAAGGGCCGAATAACCCCGTAGGAGATAATGCCCGTTTATTGAGCGACCCCAGATTCAGGCAGGTATATCAAAAAGAAATTTTTCCTCAACGTACTACCGGCTTTGGTGAAAGCCAGTTAGTTACCTTTGATCTTTCTTATTATCCAACTCAAAAGGGACCATATAATTTTGCATCCAAATCAACTGAGATCAATGGTCTTGGTAATTTACTGAATCCGAAATCGAAGTGGGGTGGGTTGATGCGTAATATTGATCAGACAGATTTTGAGACAAGTAATATCGAATTTATAGAATTCTGGGTGCAGGATCCATTCATTAACCATCCAGACAATCCAAATGCCAGCAGCTCAACGGGCGGTAAATTATATTTTAACCTGGGTAATATTTCAGAAGATATATTAAAAGACGGCAGGCGTTTTTATGAAAATGGATTGCCAACACCCACTGCCCCGGCACCCGTTGATAATACGGTATGGGGAAGGGTGCCTCGTAACCCAATCCAGGTAACCAATGCCTTTAGCAACCAACCAGAAGACAGGATATACCAGGATGTAGGTTTTGATGGATTAAGTGATTCTGGTGAGGTGAGTAAGCGACAGGCATATCTTGCTGACCTTGCAGCAAATTTCGGAGCCGGCTCAAAGGCTTACCAGGATGCACTAAAAGATCCTTCAGCGGATGATTACAAACACTACCGTGACGCAGCATTTGGACAGAATGATGGTATCAGCCGGTATAAGAATTTTAATGGGCCGGATGGTAATTCACCAATCTCCAACGGCAGCGAATTTTCTTCTGCTGCTACACTTTACCCGGATGCTGAAGACCTGAACAGGGATAATACATTGAGTGAAACGGAAGAATATTTTCAATATATCGTTCAGATGAAACCTCCCCAGGACCCAATCATGCAGATCGGCAGGAATTATATTGTAGATAAAAAAACGGTAACTATAAACCTGGCTAACAGTACGCAGCGGCCAGAAACCTGGTACCAGTTCAGGGTACCTATAAATGAATATCATAAGAAGATCGGTAACATTCCCGACTTTAAATCAATCCGTTTCATCAGGATGTTCCTGACAGATTTCCAGGATAGTGTAACCATGCGTTTTGGAACCTTACAGCTTACCCGTAATATCTGGCGCAAGTTTAATTATAAGCTTGACACTACCGGCCAATATAATCCTCCATCTTCTGTAACCTTCAATGTGGGCGCAGTAAATATTGAAGAAAATGATAAGCGTACGCCTTTGCCTTACCGCACACCAAGGGAAATAGAAAGGGTACAGACTCAAAGTAATAACGGTGCTAACCTTCTGCAAAATGAGCAGGCAATGAGCTTACAGTTTTGCGACTTGAAAAAAGGAGATGGTAAAGCAGTTTTTCAAACATTTGCTAATCGTGACTTGAGGCAGTTTGGAAAACTGTCCATGTATATACATGCTGAATCTGCTCAATTCCCACCGAATACTTTTGCAGACAATGAACTTACTGCAGTGATAAGGATGGGAACCGATTTTGTAAACAATTATTACGAGATCAGGATACCCCTGATAAAGACACAACTTGGTGCGGCCGTACTTGGACCAGAAACAGAATTATATAATGACAGCCTGTGGAATGCTCATAACTCTTTAGACCTGGTATTATCAGACCTTGTGAAATTAAAGCAAAACAGGAACCTTAGTTCCGGGGCCCTTACTCAAATGTATAGCCAGCTACAGGCCAATGGCCAGAGATATGGTGTAATAGGAAATCCAAATCTTGGAGAGGTTAGGGGTATATTGATAGGAGTGGAAAATACCAAGGCGCCCCTGGCATGTGGTGAAATATGGGTAAATGAACTAAGGTTATCATCATTAGATGAAAGCGGTGGTTATGCTGCATTAGGCAGGGTAGATGTAAACCTTGCAGACCTGGGAACTGTTTCCCTTTCGGTAAATGGCCATACTGCAGGCTTCGGAACATTGGAGCAAAGAGTAAATGAACGTTACCGTGATAATTTTATGCAGTTTGATATTGCTACTACTTTAGAATTGGGCAAACTCCTTCCAAGAAAAGCAGGCATGAGCATTCCGGTATATGCCAGCTATTCGCAAACACAAAGCACACCAGAGTATGACCCGTTCGATTTGGATATCAAACTAAAAGATAAGTTACGCACAGCAAGCGCTTCTGAAAAAGATTCCATCCGCAACAATGCGGTCGACTTTACTTCAATCAAGACATTGAATTTTACCAATGTAAGAAAGAATAAGACAAATGGTAAAAAACCTAAGATATATGATATCTCTAATGTTGATGTGAGTTATTCCTATATAAATACAAGTGCCCATAGTCCTTTAATAGAATATAATGACGTTACAAGACACCGGGGAGCAGTTGGATATAACTTTGCCCCGCAGCCTAAATATATTGAACCTTTTAAAGGGTTATTCAAAAAAACAAAGACACATTGGTATGACCTGGTAAAGGATTTTAATTTCAATTATGTACCATCACAATTAAGTTTCCGTGCAGATCTTTGGAGGCAGTTTGGTGTAATAAGGCCACGTAGTATTGGTACATCTAAATATACCATCCCGGAAACCTATGACAAGTTCTTTGTGCTTCAGCGAGATTATATAGCCCGGTGGAACTTCACCCGCTCACTTACTTTTGATTATACTGCAACAAACAACTCCAGGGTTGATGAACCCTATGGGCGGATCGACACGAAAGAAAAGAAAGATACCATCTGGCAAAATCTAATAAAAGGCGGACGAAATACTTTGTTCAACCAGACTGCGGCGTTTGGATATACATTGCCCACTGCTAAATTACCACTGCTTGACTGGACCACTATGAACATTAAATACCAGGCAACATACAGGTGGATAGGTGCTTCCAGGCTTGCTGTAGATCTTGGTAACTTCCTGGAAAACGGCCAGCAGAAAGAAGCAACCGTACAACTTGATTTTACAAGGCTTTATCAAAAATCAAAATGGTTAAGACAATTAGATGTGCCATCCAATATTGCAGACAGGGACAAGTGGAGAAACCGGATAACAAAAGTTACTGATAGTGTTACTCTGAAAAACGGTAAAAGAGTATTACAAACAAGAAAGGTAGTGGATAAAACTGCGATGCCTTATGTGAGTGGTGTTCCAAAAGTGCTTGGTAAGATCCTTACCAGTTTGAAACAAGTGAATTTCTCGCTTACGGAATCTGCCAATACGAGGCTGCCTGGTTATACGGACAGCACACAGCATTTTGGACAGAACTTTAAGAGTATGGCTCCGGGTTTTGATTTCATTCTTGGACGGCAACCTGATAGCAACTGGCTGAACAGGAAAGCTGCCCAAGGCCTTATCACTAAGGATACCAACTTTAATTACCTGTTCCAGCAGAATTTTGACCAACGCATAACGCTTAGTGCAACCCTGGAACCAGTGCGTGACCTTAATATTAGTGTAAATATTACCAAGTCTTTTAATAAAAATTACAACGAAACCTTCAGGTATATTGATACAACCGGCGGTGCGAATTATAAATTCATGCACCTGAATCCTTATGCGGGGGGTGGGTTTGATGTGTCATATATTGCATTTAAAACATTATTCGGAAAGTTTGATCCAAACCAGGTTTCAGAAACATTTAAGACCTTCCAGGCAAACCGGATCGTCCTGTCTGAAAGATTAGGAAAGGCAAATCCTTATAGCCAAACGGCACAAGCGGATGGATATTACTACGGCTATGGTAAGTATGCCGTGGACGTTCTAATACCTTCTTTCATCGCAGCCTATACCGGGCAGGACCCAAAAAGTGTTGCGTTGATAAAGCAAAACAATCCAAACCTGAAATCGAATCCTTTTAGAGCCATAATGCCTAAACCAAACTGGAAGATAGATTACACAGGGCTAAGCAGGGTAAAAGGGCTTGATAAGATATTTACCAACTTTAATATCTCTCATGGATATAATGGCAGCCTGAGTATGAATGGATTTACTTCAGCCTTATTGTACCAGGATGTTTCCCGGTATGGTTATCCATCATTTTTTGATACGGTATCACGCAATTTTATACCTTATTACCTGGTGCCGAATGTAACCATCCAAGAACAATTTGCACCTTTGATAGGTTTTGATATGATGTTCACCAATCAATTGCAGGCAAGGTTTGAATATAGCAAAAGCAGGCAATTGAGTTTGAGCCTTTATGATTTCCAGTTAAGCGAAGTAAGGAGTACAGAGTTTGTCATAGGTGCAGGGTTCCGTAAGCGTGGCCTACCCATCCTGATGGGATTGAAGCTTCCTAAATTCCTGAGTAAAAACGGCACCAGTAAGCTTGATAACGAGATCAACTTCCGGCTTGATTTCCGGATAAGGGATAATGTAAATGCGAACAGCAGGCTGGACCAGGATAATAATTTTGCAACAGGGGGCAGTAAAGAAGTTACCATCAGCCCAACGATCGATTATATTCTCAATAACCGCATTAACCTGAAACTTTATTTTGACCAGCGAAGGGTAACACCTTACATATCAAGTAGTGCACCTACGGTGAATACAAGGGCAGGTGTGCAGGTGAGGATTTCATTGGCCCAGTAAGGAAGTTGAAAGTTCAAGTTGAAGGTTAAAAGTACAAGTTGGCACTCGAAAGTCGGTAGCTTTCAATCGGTATGGGGAGTTGTGGTTATGGATTGTGGAATGAAATTAAACGCCCAAAAGCCGGAGGAGATGAGGATGAATAACTATAATTTATTCAATGGCTGTTTTGTAAATAGAGAATTGCCTGGTTGCTTATTTTACTTTTTTTAGCAGCATTACATAACCGCATAAGTCTTTTTTCTTTTTCTTATTTACCTGTACAGGTTTTATCATGTGGTATTCGCTGAACTTGGGTATGTAATTATAACTGATAATGTTTCCGTCTACATCGCCCCACATTTTTTTCTGGTATACAACCTGTCGCTCATTCCAGTCAAACATGCGTACTTCGTAAAGTCTGGAAGTAATATCACCAATAAAAACAAACTGGTACCAGCTTCCCTGTGTAAGCGGAACAATGATGGGCATTTCATATTCGCTTTCCATGGTCATGGAATTTTCTTTTACAACAATAAATCCTTGCTGTGTGAGTAGAGCTTTAATACTGTCAGCCTGGTGTAAAATGGAGATATCATTGCAGGGTTTTTGACGAACCATTTCCTGCGCACGGGCATTGCCCAATAGGCACAATGTGATAATAGATAGAAGTAGAAGCTGGTTTTTCATGTGTCTCTTTGTTCCTGGATAAGCTGCATCGCCTGTTAGGGGGCAATGCTTCGATCTTTCAGTAGAACGACCTGCATAGTCGAATATTGTGCCGGCAAAAGGAAAACTGTATGCCATGCATTTATTTTGGAAAATATTAAGACAAATAATTCTTAATACTAATATCCATTTTTATAAAAATAATAT
Source organism: Ferruginibacter sp. (assembly GCA_039920245.1). Classification (GTDB taxonomy): domain Bacteria; phylum Bacteroidota; class Bacteroidia; order Chitinophagales; family Chitinophagaceae; genus Ferruginibacter. The sequence goes on along the minus strand of JBDSEE010000033.1, from coordinate 28,982 downwards.
GTGCCCGCCTGTTGCAGGCAAGTTATAGTAAGTTCATTGATACATACATGTGGAGGCAGGCTGCTGCAATATAAAATGGCATCAGCGATATCAGCTCCTGTTAATGGTACAAAGCCTGTGTAAGCAGCATTTGCTTTTTCTTCATCACCTTTATATCGAACAATTGAAAATTCAGTCTCCACAGCCCCGGGGTGAATACCAGTAACTTTTATTCCATGTTTCATCAGGTCAATTCGCATCGCTTTAGTTATTGCATCTACTGCAAATTTGCTGGCGCAATAAACATTTCCATTTTCATACACTTCTTTTCCAGCAATGGATCCAATATTTATTACATGAGCGCCGGGCTGCTTTTTTAGGAATGGCAACACGGCCCTGCTAACGTAAAGTAACCCATCCACGTTTGTGTGCAACATGGTTTCCCAGTCTTCTATGTTGGCTTCGTCAAAAGCTTCCCGGCCCAATGCAAGGCCTGCATTATTGATCAAAAGATTAATTTGTTGCCAGGGCTCAGGCAAACTTTTTACTGCAGTAAATACAGCTTCTTTATCCTGAACATCAAAACAGAGGGTATAAACATCTACATCATAACTATTGCGCAATGCCTCAGAAACTTCATTCAACAATTTTGCCCTTCTACCTGTGATAATAATATTGTAGCCGGCTGCAGCGAATTTTTCTGCGCAAGCTTTGCCAATTCCGGCGGTGGCACCGGTAATAAAAACGGTCTTATTCATAGCTGCAAAGTAAAGAGGAATATTTTATAAAAAAATGAACTAAGAGACGCTACTCCGGTATTTCCTTGCCCTTGTTATTATAAGTCTCCAGCATTTTTTTCAGGTCATCCAGTGTGTTGATTTCTTCTACAGTTTTATCCTTTCTCCAGCGGCTCATTCGTGGAAACCGAAGTGCCACGCCGGATTTATGGCGATTACTGGCGGCAATTCCTTCAAACGCAAGTTCAAAAACCAGTTCCGGTTTTACGGTACGCACCGGTCCAAATTTTTCAATTGAATTTCTTTTTACAAAATTGTCTACCTGGGCAAACTCTTTGTCTGTCAGGCCACTGTAAGCTTTAGCAAAACTTACCAACTTATCACCGTCTTTTACTGCGAAAGTATAATCTGTATAGAGGTTGCTTCGGCGGCCATGACCTTTCTGTGCGTAGATCATTACAGCATCAATTGTAAGTGGATCTATTTTCCACTTCCACCAGTCTCCCCTTTTGCGGCCTGCCTGGTAAATAGAATCCTTTTTTTTCAGCATCAATCCCTCACTGTTTATATCCCTGGAGCCAGACCGAAGTAGTTTTAAGTTTTCCCAATCATCAAAAGCAATTACCGGCGACAGGTGAAAAGAAGGATGATGAATTTCTTTAAAGATATTTTCCAGAAGCCACCTTCTTTCCGTTAGACTTTTATCACGCATGTCTTCATTATTGAATTCAAGCAGATCGTATGCAATGAAGCCAACCGGTGCATCTTTTAATTCTTTTTTTGAAATGTTCTTACGCCCTATTCTTGTCTGCAATACTGAAAAGGGAAGGGCAGTAAAAATGCTATCACTTCCAGGATCAAGGCAAATGATCTCGCCATCTATGGCAATGCCGTCTGGTAACTTATCCAGGAGATAATTATATTCGGGAAATTTTTCTGTTACCAGTTCTTCGCCACGGCTCCATACGTACAACTCATTATTTCGTTTTATGATCTGTCCCCGAATACCATCCCATTTCCATTCCGCCTGCCAGTCAGCGGGTTCACCCAATGCTGAAACATCATCTTCCACTGCATAAGACAAATAAAAAGGATATGGTTTTGAAAAATCCGCTGTACTGTTTTCAGTGCTGAGTAGTTCATCGAATTTTATAGTGGAAGGATCCCAGTTGCCCATAATACGATGAGCAATGATGGAAGGCGAAACGGATGTAGTTTTAGCAAGCGCATTCACAATTACTTTCTGGGATACCCCTATGCGGAAGCCTCCTGTTATTAATTTATTAAATACAAATTTTTCATTGGCATCCATTTGTTTCCAACTTTCCTTTACAAAATTTTCTTTATGAAAATCATCTTTCTTAGCAAGTGATGCAAGCATATTCATGTAATAAGCAAGACCGTGACTTTCCACGGCGTTCACAATTTCTTTACCAGCTAGCAGCAATGCAATTGTTTCTGCAAGATCACCTACTGTGTGGTAGCTTTCTTCAAATAGCCATGCAGGAATACCAGCTTCCTGCATGCACCAACTGCTGAGTAAAGAAGCATTTAATGTTCGCTTTGGCCGCCTGCCAGTAAACAATGCGATTACCCAAATTCTGTCTTCATCATTAGCAGTAAGAAAATATTCCTGCAGTACTGCCAGTTTATCATTCGTTTTTGTGCTGGTAGCCAATACTTGTATGAGTGAAGCGAATTGTTTCATTTCTTTTGAATGTTTTCATCTTCAGAATTATTTTCTGCTGTAGTGCTTTCCTCTTCATCATTTCCATAACTGGTTTTTACTTCTGCTGCTTCTATGCCCTGTTCATTCAGGTAGCGGCTAAAACTGGACTGAAAGCCATGCGTAGCAAAAACTTTTTCAGCTCCTGTGACTTTCACTGCGGATAGCAAACCTTCCCAATCAGCATGATCGCTTAATGCAAAACCTACATCTGCATTTTTACGACGCACATTGCCACGCACCTGCATCCAGCCGCTGCAAATACCCGTGGCATATGGGTGGAATCTTTTTATCCATGGAGAACCCTCTGCACTGGAGGGTGCAATAACAATACTTTCTTTTAGTTCTTCTTTAGTTGTTTCTGGTGTGACTCTTTTCACTTCCGGAAGTTGCCATCCTGCATCTACCAATGTTTGATGAACATTGTATACAGCACCGTGAGCATAAATGGGTAGGCCCGTTTCGGCAAGTGGTTTTAATATACGTTGCGCCTTGCCAAGGCTATAAGCAATAAAAACACTTGTTTTTCCCAGTGATTTATTTTTGTAGATCCAGTTTTTTAGTCCATCAAAAATTTGAGCCTGGGGCTTCCATTTATAAATGGGTAGGCCAAATGTACATTCAGTGATAAAGGTATTGCAGGTTACAGGTTCAAATATCCCGGAGATGCCATCATCTTCTGTTTTATAATCGCCACTAAATACCCATACTTCATCATTATATTCAACCCTTACCTGTGAGGAGCCAATGATATGGCCTGCAGGATGAAGTGAAACTGTAACGCCATTCATATTTATTTTTTCGTTCCACTCTAATGACTGGTAATTATTATTTCCTAATCGTAATTGTAAAAGTGGAAGTGTAAACCGGTGACATAAATACGCCTGGCTTCCCCAGCGGGCATGATCGCTATGAGCATGTGTGATAATGGCCCTGTTCACGGGTTTCCATGGGTCAATATAAAAATCTCCCTGGCGACAGTATAAACCTTTTTCTGTGAATTCGATTAATGGCATACCTGGTGAGTATTGCATTAATTACACCAGAATTGAGCAGAATTATTCTTCGTAATATTTTACCCCATGTTCTTGTAAAAATGATTTTATTGTTTTTACATGAATACATTGCCCCAGGTGCAGGAAAGCATAATCATTTATTTTTTTCATACTGTTATTGATCATGATCTCTTTATCTACCATGTCGAAACCAAGGTGCAAATGCTTAGTTGAAAACTGCATGCCGTAAACCGTGCCGTTAGTATCGAACATTGGCCCGCCGCTTTGACCCCGAAGCCCGGGTGTGCTCATTTCTATTCCATACAATCCAGCTTGCTGGTCGGCAAGAAACCTTGTTACCATACCTTCTATCGGGAACCGGGGCGATACGCTGATTCCTTCTGTAAGCCAAACGATATCATCCGTTTCAGTGTTGAAAGAATAATTTGTAAACTCAGGAAATGGGAACCCAAGGCGACACAAGAACTTGCCTTGTTTTACGGAATCATCATCTTTCAAAAATGTTGCATGACCAGTGTAATGCAATTTATTGTAATCATTAAATTTGATGATGGCCAGGTCCAGTGTAGGATGATTGTGCCAGGTGAAGCCACTCATGGTATCTACACAATCAATAAAATTATTTTTTATTTGTATAATGCTATCCGCATTGTATTTGTATTTTAGCTCCAGGCCTTTTAGCAGTTGCCTGAACTTTGGATCGGCAGCTATCTGTTGTTTCTCTTTCCTGAAGTTATTATAGGTTTGATTGATGGTTTCTGCCTGTGCAAGTAAGTCAATAACATGCTTGCATGTAACTGCATAACCTTCTTCATTTACAAAGAACAATGTAGCAGCACCCGGAAGTATTTGTTTGCCTGCGTAGGTACGCATGATTGTGTGAACAGGTCGTGTAAAATTTCCTACTTTTTCTATTGCTGATATAAACATGTGTTATTAATTTTTTAAGTCTGATGCTGCTTGTTCATCCAAATACCAATACAAGTTATTGTTTTTGGAAGTAATGAATTGCGCTGGTATTTCTAAAGGTACATGAGAGCTTTGTAAAACTTTTTTTACTATGGATGATTTGTCTTTTCCTGTTACCAGGAAAAAAATATTTGATGCGTTGTTGATTAAGGGAATAGTAAAACTTACCCTGTACGTTTGTTGATCTTCCAGGTAAACGTCTTTTACTAAAGCATTTCTTTCGTGTAAAATTTCAGTACCAGGAAAAAGGGAAGCTGTGTGCCCATTGGTACCCAGGCCCAACAGGATAAGGTCAATGGCAGGAATCGATTCATGGAAAAACTCTTTTATTATTTTTTCATACTTCATTGCAGTATTTGCTGGCACCAGTGTTGTATTTATCCGAAAAATGTTTTCACCTGGAATATTTATTTTGTCAAGAAAAACTTTTTTTGCATTGTAACTGTTGTTTTCCTTATCATCCATGGGAACCATTCGCTCATCTCCCCAGAAAATAAAAACCTTTTTCCAGTTTACCTGGGTGATATAACTTTCTGTTGCAAGTAATGCATATAAACCGGATGGAGTATTACCGCCACTGAGTGCTAATGTGAACCTGCCATTTATTTTTATATAATTTGCAGCCAGTGCTATGATCTTTTCAGCCACTGCTTTTTGTAATTCCTGTTCATCTTTAAATACGAATATCTCAGCCATGATTATTTTTTTCGAATGGCATTACAATCCAATTGTTACCATCTTTAGCAATAAGTGCCTCTGCAGTTTCGGGACCGGACTGGCCTGCAGGATAGTTTGGAAAATTCACAGATGGATTTGCCTCCCATGTACTAAGGATGGGATTGAGTACTTCCCATGCTGCTTCCACCTGGTCTGCACGCATGAATAAAGTTGCATCACCTTCAATTACATCCAGTAACAAAGTTTCGTATGCTTCGGGTGTGCCGCTTGTATATGTATCGCTGTAGTTGAATAACATATCCACAGGGTTTAACTGCATTTGCAGGCCTGGCCTTTTTGCCTGGAAACGAAGGCGGATGCCCATGTCTGGTTGAATATTTAACACAAGGCGATTGGGCTGCCAGTTCTCCGTTGCTTCATCGGGGAAAGACTGGTGAGGTACAGGTTTGAACTGGATTGTAATAACGGAAATAGATTCATGCATACGCTTTCCTGTGCGAACATAAAAAGGGATATTGCTCCAGCGCCAGTTATCAATAAAAAATTTTATGGCAACAAATGTTTCTGTGTTAGATTGGGGGGGAACATCTTTTTCCTGCCGGTAGCCCGGTACTTTTTTTCCTTCTATCCAGCCTTCATCATATTGTCCTCTAACTGCAAACATGTGTACATCTTCTTTGTTTATTTTCCTGATTGCGTGAAGCACATCAGCTTTCCGGTTTCGTACTTCATCTGCATTAAAAGATACCGGTGGTTCCATTGCAATCAGGCAAAGCAATTGCAGCAAATGATTCTGGATCATATCTCTCAGTGCACCGCTATGATCATAATAATTACCACGGCCTTCCACGCCCAGGCTTTCCGCTACCGTTATTTGCACATGATCTATATAGTTTCGATTCCAAATGGGTTCGAATAATGCGTTGGCAAAACGGAATGCAAGAATATTCTGTACAGTTTCTTTTCCCAGGTAATGATCAATACGATACAACTGGCACTCATCATAATTGTTCAATAAGGCATGGTTTAGTTTCTTAGCCGTTTCCAGGTTTGTGCCAAAAGGCTTTTCAATTACAAGCCTGGAATTCTTTGTGTCCTTTACAAGACCTGCCTCGGCAATCTTCAATCCAATGGATTCAAAAAAAGGAGGCGGTACAGCCAGGTAAAATATTTTGGTGATGGGCGTATCATATTGTGCTTCTACATCTGCAATAGTTTTTTTAAGATAATTGTAAACAGGCGTTTTTGTAAAATCAGCATTTTTAAAAATGAGGCTTTTAGCAAACTTGTCCCATTCAGCTTTTTTTGTTTTGCCCCTGCGGGAAAATTTATCTACACCTTCTTTTAATTTTTTTATAAATGCCTGTTGTGATACATCCTGCCTTCCCAGGCCGATGATGGTAAAATTTTCAGGCAACCAGTCATCGAGATAAAGGTTGTAAAGTGCGGGGATAAGTTTACGCCAGGTAAGGTCTCCGGTGCCGCCAAATATAGAAATAACTACTGCCTTGCCTAAATGATCTTTATTATTCATTATTGTATGGTTTCATTCCATATGGTGTGAAAAGTTCCTTCGCTGTCTGTACGTTCGTAAGTATGTGCTCCAAAAAAATCTCTTTGTGCCTGCACGAGATTTGCTGGCAACCAAGCGCTGTGATAGCTTAGATAATAATTGAGGCATGCACTAAAAGCTGGGAGGGGAATATTATTATCGACTCCTGTTTTTACAATTTCTTTTAAAGCCCCGAGTGCGTTTCGTAATGGCAGTGCAAATGCTGGTGCCATTACGAGGTTGTTAAGCGCTTCATCATTGTTATATGCCTGCATGATATCTTCCAACATGGAAGCCCTTATGATACATCCACCACGCCAGATAGCTGCTACATCTTTAATGGGGATATCAAATTTGTAATAAATTGAACCCTGCCGCAGCATCGTCATGCCCTGGGAATAACAGATCATACATGCCGCATGCAAAGCTTCCTCCAGTAATGCAGGTAAATTTTCTATAGGATTTTTTTGTATAGGTTGCTGATCGAGTTTGTTTGCCGCCGCAGCAATCATCCTTTCCTGCTTTAGGGCGGATAACATGCGCTGCGACACAGAAGCATCAATAGAAGGTATGGGTGATTGAATGGTCATAGCATCCTGGCTCATCCATGCCCCGGTTCCTTTTTGCTGTGCAGTATCCAAAATATTATCCAGTAAATAGCCTTTCCCGTTTTCATCTTTTTGTAAAAAAATGGCAGCTGTTATTTCTATAAGATAAGCTTTTAGCCTGCCTTTGTTCCATCCATCAAACAAGGCATGGAGTTGCTCATTGGTATAGCCGGCTTTTATTTTTAATAAATGATATGCTTCGGAGATGAGTTGCATCAAAGCATATTCAATACCATTGTGCACCATTTTTACATAATGGCCTGCGGCCCCATTACCCATATAAGCTGTGCAAGGCTGATCGTTAACCCTGGCAGCCACTGCCTGTAAAATAGGAGCTATCAATGGATAGACTTCTTTATCACCGCCGGGCATAATACTTGGTCCGTAGCGTGCACCGGTTTCGCCTCCTGATATTCCTATACCAACAAAATGCAGTTTTAATTTGCTTAAAGTTTCTACACGAATAGCAGTATCTGTAAAATGTGAGTTACCACAATCAATAATAATATCTTCTGGTTGCAATAATGGAACAAGATCATTGATCACATAATCAACCACCTTTCCTGCAGGTACCAGCAACATAATAATTCGGGGTGTTTGTAAAGCAGCAGCAAAATCTTTTATATCTGAAAAAGCTTTGAGTGAGTCATTGGTTGCCAGTTTATTTAAGATATCTATCTTGGAAATGTCCTTATCGTATCCGGCAACCCGGTAACCACTGTCATTCATATTAAGCACCAGGTTGCAACCCATGGTACCCAGTCCAATCATTCCAACCTGGTATGCTTGTAAATTTGTCATAATAAAAAATCAATTTACGAAATAAAAATTTGTATAGAGTGCTGGTCAACAACCGTTCCCGTTTTTTAAAAATTATGATCATTGGTAATGTGGCTAAGCTGTAGTAGTATTTTTGCCAATGTTGTCGGATGAATATTTTCATGTCAGCGGTTTAGTTATATTTACATAACCCAGCTTATTAACCTGAATACCATAATGAATAACCTGATAAATCCTGGCTCTGAGCTATTTGCTTTTTTTGAAATGACCCCTGATCTTGTTTGTATAGCGGGCAAAGATGGCTATTGGAAAAAAGTAAATTCTGCTGTTGTAAATAAGTTAGGATACACATTAGAAGAATTGTACGCCAGTCCGATCTCATCTTTCATTTATCATGAAGATAAAAACCTGACTCAACGAAGAAGAAACGAATTGCTCGAAGGAAAGGTCCTCCATAATTTTATAAACCGGTATCAAAAAAAGGAGGGCGGTATCCTGTGGTTGGAATGGACTTCCATTTATTTTTCTGATAATGAATTTGTATTTGCTATAGCCAAGGATGTAACTGAAAGAAAGCAAATTGAAAAGGAAGTTGAAGAAAACTACCTGAAATACAAAGGCCTTACGATACATTTTAAAAGTACGATTGAGAAGGATAGGAAATATTTAGCCTATGAGTTGCATGAAGCACTTGCACAGTTAGTTGCTGGCTTAAAGATGGATATAGACTGGATAGCTACAAATGAAGCAGGTTTGCCTGACAGCTTTAAAGTAAGGATAGACCATGCTATGGAAGTATCTAAATTGCTGGTTAAAACATTACAAAGAATATCGTTTTCTATCAGCCCGAATATGCTGGATGATTTTGGATTGAATATAACCCTGGAATGGCTGTGTAAGGAATATAGCATCTTAAATAAAATACCCTGCCATTTTGAAAGTAGTTATAATGAAAATTCATTATCACCTGAAATGAAAATTGATTTTTTTAGATTTTTGCAGGAAGCGCTTACAAATATGATTGATATATCCAAAGCGATAAATATAATCATCAGTATACATGAAACGGGAGATCAATACGAACTTTGTATCAAGGATAGTGGGGACGGAATTGATTTTAATGCAGAGAGATCAGCCACGACATTGATAAACCTGAAGGAGCGTGCTGCTTCAATCAATGGGATGGTAACCGTCAACAACAGTGAATCAGGTGCGACTGTTGTTTGTATAACTGTTCCCAAATAATAATTACCGGGGAATAAAGAGATTATGATTATTTCAATTTTTTACTGGTTCAATATTTGTTTTTACTGGTAGAATGTCAAAAAAAATCCTCATTATATTTATTGCGATAATTATTATTTCAAGCGGTATTTACCTCTACATGCGATATCATGTATTGAAGGCCCCAGATATAGCAACTGAACCATCAAAGAAAGAAACAATTCTGGACCTGCGGCCACAACTAATTGCAAAGTTGCAGCAATTGGTCAAGGAAGGTTCAGTCGGACTTTATAAACTTACCGTTGACCAGGTGACACCCGATGTATTGGCCTCAACTGCTGAAATAAAAAATGTAAGTATTGATGTAGATAGCGCAATGCTTAAAAACCTTGATGAGGCAGGCAAGCTACCTGACGATATTTTCAAGATGAAATTTTCTGCTATTCATATCAGCGGGTTGGGCATTGCAGATTTTATTGATAAAAAAAATCTATCCATTAATAAGATCAGCATAGACAAGCCCGTCATTGAAGTGTTTCATCAATCCCGGGCTTATAATAAAAATAAAAGAGCGGCTAAAGAAAACCTAACACTGTATCAAAAACTTTCGGGTCATTTTACTTCATTGGAAATTGAAAAAATACTTTTGTCAAATGGAAAGTTTACACACCATAACCGGGACAAAAAAGAAGTTGTGTCTAAGCTTGAAAATGTAAACATACAATTGGACAAGATCCTGGTAGATTCATCTACACAATATGATGCATCGAGATACCTGTTTGCAAAGTTTTCTAAACTGGAAGCAGAGAATTACCATGTCATAACCCCAGATAATATGTACTCTTTTTCTGTGGGCAAAATAGCAGTATCAGGTGAGCGTCGTCATTTGAAAGCAAACAATATTGTTTTTGAGCCGAATGGTGGCAGGGCGGCATTCATAAAAAAACTCAAGGACCGAAAGATGGTATTTGATATTCACATTCCAACTTTTGAAATGGATGGGATTGACTGGTGGGCCTTATTAAACCGTGATCAGTGGGCGGGTGATAAAGGATATATAAAAGATGCAACTTTTGGGGTGTATGCTGACCGGAGATTACCGGCACCGGTTTTAAAACAAAATAATTTTCCGCACCAGTTAGTCATGCGCCTTCCTATGCTAATTGATATTAAAAATCTTTTTATTGAAAGATCAAAAGTTGTGTACGAGGAGTATAATCCCCAGGTTGATAAAACGGTTACAGTTACCATCAATCGATTAAATGGAACTATTGATAATATTACAAATGTAAAATCTACCATTGCACAAAACCCATGGACAAAAGTTAATGCCAAGGCTTTATTTATGAACAAAGTTCCCCTAAGTATTGGTGTGAATTTAAATTTAGCCAAAGTTTCGACAGGCGATTTTACAGCCGACATATTAGTAGATACCCTGAATAACGAATTAATAAATCCTATATCTGAGCTATCATCTTTATTCAGCGTAAAGCGTGGGCAAATACAAAGTGGAAAAGCACATATGTCTGGTGATAATTCAATAGCCAAAGGAAACATCATCCTTTACTATAATGATTTACATGTTACCCCATTAAAGACAATAAAAAAGGATAATGGCAAACAAAAAAGTAAACATGCAACCAGCCTGGTTGCCAATATATTATTTATCAAAAATTCTAATCCTTTGAAGGGCAGTTTAAGGCAACCTTCTTTCATTGAGCATCGTGACCCTTACACTGGCTTCGTTAAACTTATCTGGACTTCAATAAGGGCTGGAATTGTAAAGACAGTAGGGATTCCTTTAAAGATCATAGATAAAAATGCAGAGTGATTAGTGCCTGTATCATGAGCATACAGGCTGTTTCCTATGGAATCTTCACAAATTTAATGTACCTTTAATTAAATGCGGGGCATACAATTTTCCTCCCCGGTATGCTTCTTAATATTATTACAAATTAAATTTCAAGTATGACAAACGAACAGGTAGAAAAGTTTCTGGACACACAACCAGCCAAGCCCATCCCCGTGATGATCAGTTTTAAGACACGAAACAGTTTTGCAGGGCTTTTTTTAAAGACTGCTGATTATGCGGAACTTACGAAAAAGAATTTCTGGAGAATTGTATCCGAGGCAAATATTGCAAATTATAACAGCACAGGCGACGCAAGCCTTGCCAGGATTTATAACGGAAGTGAGTTTACCCGTCTATCAGACGTGTCCCGTAAGAAAGCAGTAAAATAATAAATGATTTTTTAAATCGAGCAAATAAAAAACCCCTTCATTTTAAAGGGGTTTTTTAATATACTGAGTTTAAGAATTAGTTCTTAGCTACTGACTTTGTTTTTGTCTTAGTTTTTTTGCCGTCAGTTTTAGTTTCAGTTTTAGTTTCAGTTGCAGGTTTCACTTTAGCGTAATCAACAGCTGTAAGTACCTCTCCTTTGATAGTGATATTCTTTACTTCATCTACGCCACCAAATTTTACTGTAAGGTGTTTTTCAAAAGCATTCAGGTTAGCAGCATTGTATGTTGCTTTTATCTGGCCACTTTTTCCTGGTGCAATTGGTTCTTTTGTATAATCACCAATTGTGCAACCACAAGTCGGGTTTGCGCTTTCAATGATAAGTGGTTTATTACTGACATTCTTAACCTCGAACACAACGGTTTTAGGTTTGTTTTGTTCAATCTTACCCATGTCAATGGTTTCAGATTTGAACTTAGCTACATCATCAGCTTTCTTTTGTGCAAAAACACCTGTTGATAATACAAAAGCGGCTGCTCCTAATAATAATTTTTTCATTGTACTTGATTTTATTTTTTTAGTTTTTAATTTCAGTTGCAGCATTTGCAGGAACGCTTTCAGCAGGTGTTTTCCATACTTCACCTTTGATGGTTACTTGCTTAGCTTCATTTCCATTATAAGTAATGGTTATGAATTTTGTAAAAGGACCTTCAGCAGCGGCATTATATCCTACCGTAATTTTGCTGGTTGCTCCCGGGGCAATTGCGTTTTCTTTATCCCACATAGGAGTTGTACAACCGCAGCTTGCCTGCACATTGTCAAGCTTTAAAGCTGTTTTACCAATATTAGTAATCTCAAAAACCGTTGTTACCGGTTTGCCCTGAGGAATCTTACCAAAATCGTGTTCAGTTTGCTTTAAAGTAAGTACTTCAGGTTTTACTGCATCAGATGCTGCAACAGCTGTAGTTGCAACCGAAGTCTGTGCATAGGAAAAAGCCGTGAAAAGGCTAAGGGCCGAAAGAATAAATATTTTTTTCATTTTTGTTGTATTTGTTTTTAAAATGGAGTCAAATATACAAAAACGTTTTAGCCAGATGTAAATTGTTGGGCTTATGACAGTTTTTTAACAAACGAAAGTAAAATCGAATATTTTTGCTTCAATAACTAGTTTATGGATACACTTAATACGGATGATGCTGCTTTGCAGGAACAGCTCACCTTTGATAGCTTTAGGAATGAAGTACTAAAAGACTACAGAGTAGCTTGCGAAAGCCGGGAGACAAGTCTTCTCGGGAGAAAAGAAGTGCTGACCGGCAAGGCCAAGTTTGGGATCTTTGGAGATGGAAAAGAAGTGGCCCAACTGGCAATGGCCAAGTTCTTTAAGCCCGGGGATTTCAGGGCAGGTTATTACCGGGATCAAACCTTCATGTTTGCAAGTGGGCTTGCAAGTATAGAACAGTTTTTTGCACAACTTTATGCAGATCCCGATGTGCATCATGAACCATTCAGTGCCGGAAGACAAATGAATGCGCACTTTGCTACAAAAATGGTGGATAGTAATGGGGAATGGCTGCCCTTATCAGGACTGAAGAATGTTTCCAGCGACATAGCACCCACCGGTGGCCAGATGCCAAGGGCATTGGGATTAGCTTTTGCATCTGCCTATTTTAGAAATTTACCCTCTTTGCAGGACTTGAATGATTTAAGCAATAATGGCAATGAGATCTGCTTTTGTACTATCGGGGATGCTTCCACCAGCGAAGGGCATTTCTGGGAAACGATGAATGCAGCAGGAGTATTACAGGTACCATTAGCCGTTTTTGTTTGGGATGATGGCTACGGCATTTCGGTACCTAAGAAATATCAAACCACGAAGTCATCCATTTCCGATGCACTAAGCGGGTTGCAGAAAGAAGAAGGAACAAATGGAATAGAGATTTATAAACTGAAAGGATGGGATTATGCCGGGATGTGTGAAGTGTTGGAACATGCCATACAAAAAATAAGAGACACGCATACGCCCGCACTTTTTCATGTGCAGGAAATTACACAACCACAGGGTCATTCCACATCGGGAAGCCAGGAGCGGTATAAGGAAGCAGGCAGATTGGGTTGGGAAAAAGAATGGGATTGCATAAAACAAATGCGGGAATGGTTACTTGCCAATGCACTGGCTGAAGAAGAAGAACTGGCAGCCATTGAACAACATGCTATCAGTTATGTAAAAGAGTGTCGGCAGCGTGCCTGGGAAAATTATAACCGTCCACTAAAAGTATTAAGCAATCATACAATAGAGTTGCTAAATCATGCTGCAAAAGAAACGCCTGCTGTACAAAAACTTGCTACGGAGCTATCACTATCACGGGAGCCGTTGCGCAGGGATATTCTTAAAGCTTTATTTACAGCTGCTAATCTTACAGAAGGAAAACATGAAGCCTCGGCCGTTGCCATCAGGAACTATTATCATGAACTTAATGAAGTAAGTAAAGAATTGTATGATAGTCACCTTTATAATAATGGGCCAAAATCAGCCCTGAAGGTGCCAGCTGTTCCGCTTTATTTTGAAGAAAATGCAGCCTATGTAAACGGCTACGAAGTGTTGAATAAATATTTTGATGCCTTATTCGGAAGCAACAAAAGAGTAGCAGCATTTGGAGAAGATCTTGGTTTTATTGGTGATGTAAACCAGGGATTCATGGGGCTGCAGGAAAAGCACGGAAGCCAGCGGATATTTGATACAGGCATCCGGGAACTCACCATCATTGGGCAGGGAATAGGCATGGCATTGAGGGGACTCAGGCCAATAGCAGAAATTCAATACCTGGATTACCTATTGTATGCTTTGCAGCCTTTAAGCGACGATGTAGCTACTACGCATTTCCGCACAGCAGGCCAGCAATCCGTACCATTAATTGTACGCACCCGTGGCCATCGCCTGGAAGGTATCTGGCATAGCGGCTCGCCCATGGGAATGATCATAAATGCACTCAGGGGCATTTATGTATGTGTGCCACGCAATATGACACAGGCTGTCGGTATGTACAATACACTTTTGCAAAGCAATGATCCTGGGTTGGTAATAGAGTGCCTGAACGGTTACAGGTTAAAAGAAAAACTCCCCGGAAATTTATTGGCCTATACCGTGCCGTTAGGTATTCCTGAAATTATTGAATCTGGCGAAGATATCAGTATCGTGAGTTATGGATCTACACTTCGTATTGTGCTGGAAGCTGCGGTAACCCTAAAAGAATTTGGTATCAATTGCGAGATCATTGATGTACAAACTTTACTGCCATTCGATATCAATCACCAGATCGTTGAATCATTGAAGAAGACAAGCAGAATATTGTTTGTTGATGAGGATGTACCAGGAGGTGCTGCCGCATATATGTTTAACCATGTAATGGAAGATCAAAAAGGCTATCAGTATCTTGATGCGTCACCAAGAACGTTAACTGCAAAGGCTCACAGGCCCGGCTATGGCAGCGATGGTGATTATTTTGCAAAGCCCAATACCGAAGATGTAGTAAGGGTTGTTAGGGAAATGATGGCGGAATAACATAGATGTTTATTTTACCAGGACTAAGAACAATTGCTAATTAAATAATACCATTGAGTCTATTGTTATATAATATTTCGCTGTTCTTTATCCATGCTGGAATTTCTATTGCATTTCTTTGGAATCCCAAGGCCAGGCAATGGATCACCGGAAGGAAAGACTGGAAACAAAAAATACAAAACTGGAATAGTCTTCAGCACAGTGAGCAAACAGTGTGGATGCACTGTGCCAGCCTTGGCGAGTTTGAACAAGGAAGGCCCGTGCTGGAAGCCATCAAAAAAAGATTTCCTTCCTGTAAGATCCTGATCAGTTTTTTTTCGCCCAGTGGATACGAGATCAGGAAAAATTACGATGGTGCAGATTTGGTTGTTTACCTTCCTTTGGACTCAAAAGCCAACGTCGAATTTTTTATCAAAACAGTGAAACCCGACCTGGTGATATGGGTGAAATATGAATACTGGTTTTATTATTTACATGAGCTGAAGGCGCAACAAATTCCGGTGCTGCTCATTTCCGCCATTTTCAGGAACAGCCAGCCATTCTTTAAATGGTATGGCGCTATCTGGAAAGAAATGCTTTTATGTTTTGAAAAGATGTTCATTCAAAACAGGGAATCGTTAGTGTTGTTGCAGAAGATTGGGCAAGATGATAAAGCTGTTCTTGCAGGCGACACACGCTTTGACAGGGTGATAACTATAGCAGAAAAAATTCAGCCCATAGATCCGATAATTGAAAAATTTATCGCAGGAAGCAAGGTCATCATCGCCGGAAGCACATGGCCGGATGATGAAAAACTGATCTTGCATTATGCCAATGTGAACCAGGATGTAAAAATAATTTTAGCGCCTCATGAAATTGGAAGTTTCCATTTACAAGAGATCAAATCTTCTTTTAAAAATTCCGTTTATTATTCTTCCTTAAAAGAAGATAATAGTGATGCAAATACCTATCATATCTTAATAATAGATAACATTGGGATGCTTTCGCAATTATATCGTCATGCGACTATAACCTATATCGGCGGCGGCTTTGGAGAATCAGGTATTCATAATACCCTTGAGGCGGCAGTGTTTGGAAAACCGGTTATCTTCGGTCCCGAATATGAAAAATTTGTGGAAGCCGTAGGTCTTGTAAATTGCGGTGCAGCTTTTTCTATCACAAATGCATTGGAACTGGAAGAATGTTTTGAAGAATTGTTACATGATGAAAGGCTGTATGAAAAAACATGTGCAGCAGCAAGGAATTATGTTTACCATAAAAAGGGTGCAACAGAAATCATCCTTCATTACATAGCAGAAAAACGTCTTCTTACCAATTGATCAAATTGCTTTACCACTTCGTTGGCATCGTTCCAACCCAGTTTTAATTTTAGTTCTCTTTTTATCCAGTATTCAGCTTCGGGAAAAATGCTGAACCCATTGATGGTCTTTATACTTCTTTCATACATAACCTCATCACCCCGGAATAACTCGTTGATAAATAAAAACCGGTCATTAACACCAATGGCCTTTTTCAGATCCTTTATGGAAACATCCATTAGCGAATCGCTCAATTCAATTTTTGCCTGGCGCAACTTGTCATTTAAAGAAGCAGTGGGAGTAGCGGAATGCTGCTCATGAATCTCTTTTTTGGCCGCAGGCTTATTTATGGGTTGCTGATGTATCAGGGTAGGGATATCTTCGATTGGATCAAAAAGCAGCGCAGGTTTATTTTGGTAGCTGAATTTATTGCGGTCTTCTGCATTGCGTTTTATTTCTTCCAGTTCGGCTTCTATATCAGCTTCATCTACCTGCAATACCTCGACGGTTTTTTCATTGGTTGCAGGCTCCTTAGCTGGCTCTACAGCTTTTGTGTATGGAATCTGTGATATATCTATTGATATGGAGCTTGCTGATTCAGCCGGCCTTGCCTGCGATGCTTCATGCAGCAGTTCTGCCTGTAGCATTTGCACAGTAAGCAATAATTTATCTGCAGGTTCATTTGCTCCTAATTGCTGTTGCAATTTATCTGCAAGGGTTTTCACCCGGTGCATCATGTGCGTTAATTTAATAGTTATTAAGCCTGCATTAAAATGTTTTTTCACCCTTGATTGGAAAACCACATCTTTGCAGCTAAGGCCTAAAGTTACTAACAGTTTTTAAAAAAGTTTATTGAATGTTTATAGAACCCAACCTTAAAGGTGAGCGCCGTGGATGGATTGAAGTAATATGCGGCAGCATGTTTAGCGGAAAAACGGAAGAATTGATCCGCAGGTTAAAGCGTGTGAAAATTGCTAACCTGAAGGTAGAGATATTTAAGCCGGCGATTGATACCCGTTATGATGTGTCTAAAATTGTGAGTCATGATACCAATTATATTCAATCTACTCCGGTAGAAAATGCACAATCAATATTATTGCTGGCGCAGGATGTGGATGTAGTGGGAATAGATGAAGCCCAGTTTTTTGATTCGGAAATTGCCTATGTATGTGAGCAGCTTGCCATGCGTGGCATAAGGGTCATTGTGGCCGGCCTTGATATGGACTACCTCGGCAAACCTTTTGGACAGATGCCCAACCTGCTGGCCACAGCCGATTACATAACCAAGCTGCATGCCATCTGTATGAAGTGCGGAAACATTGCAAATATCAGTTACCGTAAAATATCAGAGGGTGGCCAGGTATTGCTGGGTGAAAAGGATATTTATGAGCCGAGGTGCAGAGCTTGTGCGGCGGTGTAGTATTTTCTTGCGGTTATTTGGTGGTTAATGTAATTAGCATTTATTTTTAATTGTTTAGATCCTGCTTTGCGGAAGACAAAAAAATGTATTTTTGGCATCGTTGAAAAAACTCTCTGCAATATTGTTCCTCGGCCTGTTCATTGTTTCCAGCCACGCTGAATGGATAGCTGTTTTTATGAACAGGATACAAATGCGGCAGGAAATTGTTTCTGTCATGTCAAAAGATATTGAAGAAGGACAGCTTAAGTCCTTTACATTTTCAAAAGCAGAATTTAGTTTATTGTCTTATACTCCGGAGGAAAAGGAGATTATCATCGCTGGCAAAAATTACGATATCGCAGATGTCCAAGAGCATGATGGTACCATAACTGTTCGCTGTCTTGCAGATGAAAAAGAAATGCAGATAAAGAAGCTGGCCAAGAAAAACCAGCAGGATCAAAACGACCAGATCCAGAAATCTTTCTCAAAAATATTCACATTACAAAATAGCTCCTCTTCAGTGCCTGTCATTTTTATCGAAAATAGGTCCAGGCTGTTTAGTTATAATGTCGATTTTCCTACAAACGTCTACATAGATATTATTGTTCCCCCACCTTCGATTGTATAATAGTTTTTAAGTTTTCAAACCTGGGTAATACGACTTATCCATTTTACTATTATACCAAACAATAAAAATTTTATGAAAAAATATTCAGCAATACTTGCTGTTTTTATAGCCCTGTCTGCAACAGCATTCAGCCAGTTAAAAGGAAAAATAACTGACGCAGTAACGCATAATCCATTGAACGGTGCCACCATAACTATAGCTGGAAAGAATATTGCTACCAGCAATAGCAACGGAACCTTTGAAGTTATATGCAGCAATCCAACACATATCACTGTATCATACATTGGTTACGAAACCTGGCAACAAACCATTAAGAATTGTGACCAGGAATTAGAAATAAGCCTTACGCCGTTGGGCTCATACCTGAGCAATGTAGAGATCAGTGCAACTTCTACGCTCAATAAATCTTTGATATACCAGCCCTCATCTATTGCAAAATTATCAACCGTGGAATTGAAGCGTAGCACAGGATTGTATTTTGATGATGTGATCAATGTGAATGTACCAGGCGTAACTTTTGAAAGAAGGGCTGTTAATAGCGGGCAGCAATTCAATATCCGTGGATATGGCAATGGCTCAAGAGGAACAAGGGGAGTAAGCAGCAACTTTGATGGCCAGGGTTATAAAGTTTATCTAAATGGAATTCCGGTTACAGATGCTGAAGGCATTACAGTGATGGATGATATTGACTTCGGATCAATCGGAAATGTAGAGGTAGTAAAAGGCCCTGCAGGAACTTTGTATGGCCTTGCTATCGCTGGCGCTGTAAACCTGAAATCTGTGAAACCACAAAAAGGAAAAACCTTCATTGGACAAGAAGTTATGCTGGGCAGTTATGGCTTGCAGCGCTACACAACAAGTTTGCAAACAGCCGGTGAGCGTTCATCTCTTTTATTAAATTATGGCAAGCAAAAATCTGATGGATATTTTATTCACAATGCTTCACACAAAGATTTTGTAAACCTGGTATCTGAATTTAATCCAAGAGAAAAACAAACTATCACAGCATACGTTGGATATTCTAACAGCTATGATGAAAGAGGCGGTGAACAAACCATAGCACAGTATCAAGCAAAAAGCGATACCGGTAATTTAGAATACATCAAAAGAAATGCTCACAGTAGATTAATAAGCTACCGGGCAGGCGTAGGCCATACCTATGCATTTACAAAATGGCTTTCCAATACAACATCGCTTTTCGGAACAGGCCTGATTGGTGATGCCAGTTCTGCAGGTGGCTGGACCGATAAGGTTTCTTTAAATTATGGAACAAGGTCGGTCTTTGATACAAAATTTGTCCTTTCTTCAAAAGTATCCCTGACAGGCATTACCGGGTTTGAGTTGCAACAACAGAGGGCATCTACTATTGGTTATAATCTTAAAGCCGACCCATTTGATGCAACACCAACTACATGGGCGATTGGTGATCCGTATTGGGTGCTTAATGCCATCACTTCAGACTTTGCAACAGTGGCTGGTACAAGTTCATTTTTTACAGAATGGACCGCAACATTGCCTTATGATGTTTCCCTTACTGCAGGCATAGGTTTCAGTAGAATGAAAATTGAATTGAACGATCGATTCACAGGCGATACCATCACTAAGACTTTCTCTGGGCGGTTTGATACCAGTTATAAGAAAATGGTATCCCCACATTTTGCCATCAATAAAGTATTTAGTAAAGCAGTATCCTTATATGCTTCCTACAGTGAAGGTTTTAAAGCACCGGTGAGTTCTTATTTTTATATCGCAACACCCAAGTCAGGATCTGGTGCAACTTATATTCCCGCCACGGGCCGGGTTAATTCTACGCTGAAGCCAGAACATGGAATTCAGTTTGAATTTGGTAGTAAAGGATCACTGCTAAAAGACAAGCTTTATTATGAGCTTGCATATTTTAACGCTAAGTTCAAAGATAAAATGACGGCAGTGGCTGTAGCTAATGAAAATAACACTGCAACCAGTTACAGTTATATCGTAAACGCCGGATCGCAGGAACACAACGGGTTTGAAGCCTTGGTTAAATACACCGTTTACCAATCTACCGATAAGTTTGTAAGATCAGTTCGTCCATTTGCAAACTTTACCTATTCCGATTTTAAATACAAAAACTACAGCATACAATCTTTAGTTAAGAAAGCATCGCCAAATCAAACGAAGGATTCAGTAGTTATTGCTGACTATAGCGGCCATGCAGTTGCGGGAGTTCCAAAATTCACTGCAAATTTTGGTCTTGACTTTTCTTTTAAATACGGAATTTATGGAAACATAACTTACCTGTACAGGGATAAAATGGAAATCACTTCTAATGGATTGGTTCCGGTTACTACAGGTTCTGTTACTACGATGGTACCTTACCAGGTTCCTTCATACAGCCTGTTGAACGCAAAAATTGGTGTAATGCAATCGCTGGGAAATCATTTTGACCTGGATGTTTATGCAGGGGTAAATAATATCACGAATACACTATACCCTATCAAAGTATTTGTAAACCAGATCCCGGATGCTTTTATTCCCGGTCCCCGTAATGCAAATTATTATGGCGGCGTAAATCTTAAATATAATTTCTAAAAATAAAAAGAGAAATAAATAGCCCATTGCCACAAAGACATGAAGTCACAAAGTTTAGAATGCCAGGTTTTTTTACTTTGTGCCTTTGTGGCAAAATTTAATTTTAGAACAACTTTCTTTATATCAATACAAACAAATGAAAAAAATATTTTTTTACTCGCTAATTGTGTTTGTTCTTACTTCTTGTGGAAGGTTTGGAAATAGTGAAAAAGAGAATGTAAATGAAACCCGGATCGTATGCTTATCCAAGCATCTTACGGAAATGATGTTTGCGCTTGGTAATGGGCATGATCTGGTGGCTGTAGATCTTAGCAGCACATACCCTGATAGCGCCAAACTATTGAAAACAGTGGGTTACCATCGTGCCCTAAGTCCTGAAAGTATTATAGCAATGATCCCAACACTGGTTATTCATAGCAATGATATAGGCCCGGAAAATGTTCTTCCGCAAATCACAAAAGCGGGGTTGAACATAAAAGTTTTTGGACCTGCAAGCACATACGACAGTGCAAAGCTTTTATTGAAAGAACTTGGTAGTTATTTTCATGTTGAAAAAAAAGCTGATTCTATCATAAATAAAATGGATGCCGATATGGCAATGGCCTCTGAAAAATTAAAACAAATTACCCCTGCTGATACACCTAAAATAATGATCATACATTTTGGCCGTGCAAATAACGTTTATTTTGTAATGAGTGGCCGCAAGGGAACAGGCGATAAAATGATTACACTGGCAGGCGGAAGGCCCGCCCTCTATGATGCAAAAGGGGCAAGACAAATGAGTGCAGAAGCAGTTGCTGCTGCAAATCCTGATATAATTATTGCAACAGATTATGGTTACGATCAAATGGGAAGTATGGACAAATTCATAACAGGTGTGCCAGGCGTATCACTAACCAATGCAGGAAAAAATAAACGTATTGTTCGGTTTGAAGAACATGACCTTGTTTATTTCGGGCCAAGGAGTGGTGAGAATATTTTAAAATTAATTAAGCTTATACATCCTTAATTCAATGTTGCAGCCAAATAAAACTTTTTTCTTTTGTTTGTCGGCCCTGCTATTGACAAGTATGCTTATTGCCATAGCTCTTGGAGCCGTGCCTGTTTCGGTACAGCAAATGGCGGGTGCAGTCAAGCATTTTTTTTCGGGAAAAGATCCTGCAAATATTTATGAAGCAGTATTTCTTCAGTTACGATTACCAAGAGTATTGTTATGTTGCATTGTAGGAGCCATTTTATCCGCATCTGGCGTGCTGATGCAAGGCCTGTTCCGTAATCCCATCGTTGAACCCGGCCTTGTAGGAACCAGTGCTGGTGCTGCTTTTGGCGCTTCCATTGTTTTTGTTTTGGCGGCAAGTATTCCCCCATCTTTCAAAGCTTTAACAGGACCGTTGCTGGTTCCTTTGTTTGCTTTTGGGGGCGCATCACTTGCTACCTATGCCGTTTACACCTTAGCTAAGTCAAGAAAAAATATTGGAATAACTGCCTTGTTGCTGGTTGGCATTGCCATTAATGCTGTCGGTCTAAGCGGCACAGGTTTTATGAGTTATATAGCTCGTGACCCGCAGGCACGCAGCATTACTTTCTGGAACCTGGGCACCTTTTCTGGTGCTGGTTGGTTGCAGGTTGGTATCACTGGTTTAATTGCAGGGTTGATATTTTTTCTCACTATCCGGTATGCAAAGCAATTAAATGCATTGATACTTGGTGAAGAGGAAGCTTCTTACCTTGGTGTGGACGCATCGAAATTAAAAAGACGTATCATGTTCTACAATACAGCGATGGTTTCGGTGGCAACAGCATTTGTAGGTGTTATCAGTTTTGTAGGATTGATCGTACCGCATCTACTCCGCTTGCTTATTGGCAGCGATAATAAATACCTCTTGCCCGCATCCATGATCCTGGGTGCAATGCTTATGTGTCTTACTGATCTTCTTGCAAGAGTTTTGTTGGCGCCTGCAGAAATACCGGTTGGCATCATTACATCCCTTATCGGGGCGCCGGTATTTATTGCTCTCTTAAGAAAGCATAATGTATTAAATGAGAAAGGAGGTTTCTATGGTTAGGCTCCAGGATGTAGGTTTTGAAATTAATAAAAAGTGGCTGGTCAAAGATCTAAATTATGCTTTTGAACCCGGGAAGATGTATATGCTCTGTGGCCCAAATGGCGCTGGTAAATCCACTTTGCTCAAATTAATTTCTCTTCAGCAAAAGGCATCCGAAGGAAATATATTTTATAACGAAGCGAATGTAAAACCTGGGCATGCGGCCAGCTTTGCAACAAACCGGGCTGTGCTTTCCCAGCAGATCGATATCAGTTTTCCGTTATCTGCAGAGGAGATCATTATGATGGGTCGTTATCCTCATTTTGAAGTAAAGCCATCAAAACATGATGTAGAAATATGCGAACAGGCAATTGCCTTATTGGAGTTGGAACCTTTCAGGAAAAGAAACTACCTCACATTATCAGGTGGAGAAAAACAACGGGTGCAGTTTGCCCGTGTGCTTGTGCAGATATGGGAAGAACCGCCGATTGGAAGCAGGCTGTTATTGCTGGATGAACCCATCTCCTCATTAGATATTAAACACCAGCTGGAATTTTTATTTCATGTCAGAAATTTTATTACGCCTAAAACAATTGTGATCGCAATCCTTCACGATCTTAATCTTGCGCTTAACTATGCAGATGAATTACTATTGATGAAGGAAGGACGGTTATTTAAATCCGGTAAGCCTGTAGATGTTTTGCAACCTGTGTACATTGAACAAGTATTTGGGGTTCATAGCCATTTACATCATTTGCCCGGCGCTGATTTTTTGTGGGCTGAAAAATTGTGATCGTTAATGATCGCCTTAAGGGTATTTACACCAGTCAATTTAAATGCAGCAGTGTAATATTTTTAAATAAAAGCATTTAAAAAAATTACCACTTTCGGGTATTGCGCAAATGATTTTAAGCGATTAATTTTGTTCTACCCAAACTCCACGAGTAAAAAACTGACTTGAATCAATTTTATAGTGACCCCTTAGTTTTTAAAATAATAATTCCATGATCAGAAAGCTATTCATTTGTATGCATTCATTTATGGCCATCGGCATTTGCGTTATGGCACAGTCAGACACCGAATTTGAAAAGGGTTTTATCATGCACCTTAAATTGCAGCAAGGAATGATAACGAATTTTCACCAGGCCACTGATGGGTATGTAGGAGGGATTTTTCTTAATCCTCAAATTACTGCTGTTCCTCATATACTCAGGCTGGGTGCAGATGCAGGTGTTATTTATGCGGGCAAAAAAATTGGCGGCCTTGCAGGGCCATTGGTTTCTCTTAAATTGAAAACATTAAAGGCCGGTCCATTTGGCAGTGCGGGAAATATCAATCTTTTTTTATCTCATTTATGGGGAACAGGGAAGCAACAACTTGTTGGTGGCGGCCTAGGGCTTGACCTGCTGAATAAATTATTATTAAACATCAGCGCTCATCGTGACTATGGATTAAACGCCTGGTGGTTTCAAACAGGATTAGGTATCAAGCTTACCAAAACAAAAAAAGTAAACGAACCCTTTAACCAATAATTTTTATGAGCAGAGCATTGGTAATTAGCGGCGGTGGTTCCAAAGGAGCTTTTGCCGTAGGCGTATTAAAAAAATTGTTATCATCCTGGCCCGGTTTAAGTTTTGATACTTATGTGGGCACAAGCACAGGATCTTTAATGGCTCCACTGGCTGCCATGGAAAAATATGATCTGCTTGAAACACTTTATAGCAATCAGAAAACTGAAAATATTATTCGGAAGTTCAACATTGGCGACAGGCTTTCTGAGCATTCTATTTTTGATGCAAATCCTTTATGGGATCTTATCAACACTTATTATACTGATGACAATTATAATGAACTGCAGGCTTCGGGCAAGAAAATTTATTTAAATGCCACCTGCCTGCAATCGGGCAATTTAGTAGTGTTTACAAATAATCCTCATCCAGCATTGTCAAATAATTATGAAACAAAGGTCCTAATTAACGCAGATCATTTTCGCCGTGCGGTGATGGCATCTGCTTGCCAGCCGGTTTTTATGCCGCCCGTAAAAGTGAACCAACACGTACCAGGAGAACCACATCCACAGTATCAATTTGTAGATGGTGGCGTTCGGGAATATGCAGGAGTGCAGATGGCCATTGACAATGGAGCAACGGAAATATTTACCATTTTGCTTTCTGTCGCAGAGAATAAACCAGATGAAGTTGAGTTCAAAACATTGTTCCCGATACTGGAGCAAACACTTGACATATTTATGACGGATGTTGCCAAAAATGACCTGGTAATTCCTGGGATTTATAATGAAGCATTAGAATATATTGCAGATGTAAAAGATAAAATGTTGCAAACTGGCGTGAAACAAAGCGATATCGATTCATGGTTCAATACAGGCGCAGCAAGTAATCCCTTTATTGGAAAGAAGCCAATAAAACTCTATGGCTTTCGCCCGCTGAAGCCACTGGGCGGTGGGCCAGGTGGCTTAAATTTTGATGTTGAGGAAATGAAAAATATGATTGCTGCAGGACAACAGATCGCCAATGATTTTATTGCAGCATTAACGCCGGCTGATATTTCCTGGGCATAAGTTTACTTGGTTATAAAAAAGCCCTGGCGATGCCGGGGCTTTTTTTATCATAAGGTTTAAAGCTATAATGCTGTAATGGATTTATCCCGTTATTTTTATGCCATGACAAAAAATGAGATCAAATTCCTGGAAGGACCACAAAGCCGATGGAAAGAATTTACTTTTTCCGTAAGTGTGTTGTTTGAATTTATTAAGGGATTCAGGCATTTGCATTTTGTTGGGCCATGCGTTACCGTATTTGGTTCAGCAAGATTTAAAGAAGACCATCCTTATTATAAACAAACGCAAGAAATATCCGGGGAGATCGCCAAACTTGGATTTACTATCATGACGGGCGGAGGCCCCGGTATTATGGAAGCTGCTAACCGTGGGGCAAAGGATGTCGGTGGAAAAAGTGTTGGCTGCAATATCGTACTCCCGCATGAGCAGCAACATAATCCATACCTGGATACCTGGGTAAGCATTAAATATTTCTTTGTGCGTAAAACATTGCTCATTAAATATTCCTATGCATTTGTTGTAATGCCGGGCGGCTTCGGCACCCTGGATGAATATTTTGAATCATTGACCCTTATACAAACAAAGATGATATTTGAATTTCCAATCATCATTTTCGATACAGAGTTTCACAAAGACATTATTTCACACATAAATTTAATGTTGGAAAAGCAAACAATTTCTGCTGAAGACCTTAAACTTTGCCTTTTTACAGATTCTGTGGAAGAAGCTATAAAACATTTACAGGAGCATAGTATCAATAAGTTTAAACTGAAGTATGCACAGAAAAAAAAGTCGTGGTGGCTTTTTGAAAAACAATATTGATCATCTCATATTCAACATTGCAGCAATTGGCATCCGCCAAATGAGTAAAGCAACGCCACTGATAGCAATGATTGCACCCAAGATCGCATACCTGCTTATTTTCTGGCCAAGCACAAAGAAGGATATCAACAAGGTAACAACAGGTACAAGTGCAAAAATTGTTTGTGCTACTGCAACATTGATCGTCTGGATTGCCATCAATGCAAAACTCACGCCAAGGAGTGGGCCGAATATGGTTCCGGTAATCGCAAGTCCAAGTACTTTTTTTGGTTGATGGCTAATTGTTTTTATATTGGCAGATAATTTTTTAAATATAAGAAGGAATAATAAAACAATAATTGTTGCAGATGAAAATCGCATAAATGACGCAGATATGGGAGAGAGTGCAGCTGCTTTCGCCTGCTGTGTAATAAAAGCTTTTTTACTGAATGCCAGGCCAGCACCATTACAAATTGCCGAAATGATTCCAAATATAATTCCGTTGAAAACTGAACCATGACCATGATCGGGGATGATACTTCGTTCAGCAGGACCAAGGCTTATGCTCATTACGCCAATGATAGTTATACATATTCCTGCGATGCCTATGATATTTATTTTTTCGCCAAGTAACATAAAGCCCATGAGCAAAGCAGCAGCAGGCGAGAGCGTAGTGAGTACAGCGCCGAATCTTGGACCAAGTATCGTGTACATTCTTAGACCAAAATAATCGCCAACACCGAGGGCAAGTATACCGGAAATAGCCAGCCATAGCCAGGCTTCCAGGTATGCAGGAGAAAAAATACTGAATAGTTTTCCCTGCTCAATGATAAAGGCTGTAAAAAAAATAAGTACCGTGCCCAGCACAAGGCGGATGATATTCATGCTGGCCACATTCATAATTCTTCCTGCCTTTGTAAATGGGAATACACTTAGTGACCAGGAAATCATTGCAACAAAAGCAAATAGCAACCCATTCATATTTTTTCCTGGTTTATTTTATGGGTTAAGAATATTGCCAAGTAAAATTTTAATGAACAATTTAATTCTTTTTAATCCAGTTGCGTTCTTTGATGCAACGATGCTCTGCAAAAAAATGTTTTTTATCCCTGGAATAAGTTTTTGCACCTGTATAAACTGATCATCCAGTTTTTTCTTCTTCCGGGATAAAAGTTTTTGCAAAAGCTTCAACAGTAAAGGTGAAACAATAAAGATCCATCCTAAGATTATCAACAGTGCCCTGAGTAATATGTGTAATAGTTTGTTACCAGATAAAATTGAGTTGGATGGAAAAAGAAGTGATTGAATAAACAGCATCAGTAGGATTAGCCAAGTAACGATACCCACCGGTTTCAGTAGAGGAGAAGATTTTCTATCCAGAGATGGAATTTTGGTTTCCATATTATTTGTAAGGTTTGCGTATTGCTTCCATTCAATGGATTTTTTTGCAATAGTAGCCGCAATGATTCCAACAGCAATTCCTACTATTGCATGGATAAAAATATACCCCCATGCGATCCAGGAAATATAACTTGTTGCCGATTGTTGTTTAAATAATTTCTTCAAAAAATCATCCACTGCTTGCCAGAAACTATTTCCATACACTAACCACAAGATCAATAAGCGTTGCACAGCAGATTCTACCAGGCTTAAAAAACCCAGAACAATTGCCCTGAGCCTGAATTGTTTTTTATTGTTAAATAAAAGCTGTCCCATCATGCCCTGGAAAAAAACTGCTACGTAAGCGGTAGGTGGACTATGAGGGCTTAGCGCCAGTTTGAAAAGGATGACGATAAAACACGCTTTGCTTATGGCAAGTCTGCCCGGTACATGCCATGCAAGGAGTATGATACAGGTAACAGAAAGTGCACTTACTATCATGCCTGAGAATGGAACCTGGAATGCATGCATAATGCCGCCGGCGAATGCTTCACACACTACCCATAATGCAACAATGCGAAAGTACACAGGCGAATGGGGGGCTGTTTCAGCTTCTTCTTTCATTTATTAATTACTTAACTTTATCGGCACAAAAAAACATATTGACGACATTTATTCTCAATGATAAGAAAATCAAAACAAACCTACCGAAGGGTTTACTATTACTTGATTTCATCCGTTACCATGCATTGCTTACAGGCACAAAGATAGGGTGCAGGGAAGGTGATTGCGGTGCCTGTACTGTATTGGTAGGCGAATTAAAAAACGACTCCCTTGATTATAAGAGTGCAACAAGTTGCCTGATGGCTATTGGCAATGCCGAAGGAAAACATATTGTAACTATTGAGGGTATCAATACTAAAGATCTAAATAGCGTTCAACTTGCATTTGCAGCAGAAGGCGCTACGCAATGCGGATTTTGTACGCCTGGCTTTATTGTATCACTCACTGGTTTTTGCATGAACGAAGGGGACCATAATTATAATGCTGCCATTGATTCGATGAATGGGAACATTTGCAGGTGCACGGGCTATAAATCAATTGAAAGGGCGGCGAAAAAGATCACTGATGGTTTGCAACAAACACAAGAACCTGCATTGCAATATGCCATTGATCAGAATTTTATTCCTGCTTATTTTTCAGGAATAAAAGAAA
>JBDSEE010000032.1:0-9733 GCA_039920245.1 Ferruginibacter sp. | reverse complement strand
TAAAATATTTCTATCTTTGTCATGTCAAAGGGAATTACCGAACCGGATAAGGCGACAACCAGCGACAAGAGTATAGGCATAAAGTTTTTTAGATCAAGGAGGGACTTTAAAGTATAGCCACTTTTAATCTCCAATTTTTTAAGACGCTTTACAAAAATTAAATGCAGATTCTGCGGAAATTTTAAAAAGTAAAACCATGAATATTGATAACACAGCAAGCCAGATGAGAAAAGGGGTACTGGAGTTTTGCATTCTATCCGTTATCAAACAGGGGGAAGCATATCCCTCCGATATAATAGATAAGATGAAGGCGGCCAACCTAAATATTTTTGAAGGCACCCTTTATCCCCTACTTACAAGGCTTAAGAATGCCGAACTGCTCACTTATCGCTGGGTAGAAAGCAATAGTGGCCCTCCAAGAAAGTATTTTTTATTAACCGACAAAGGTGCTGAGTTTTATAAAGAACTGGAAGCAACCTGGAACGAACTGGCCAATGCTGTAGAAGCATTAACCGGTAAAAAATAAAACTATCATCAATAAAAGTATAGCCATGCTTTTGCTGATAACAACTTCAACAAATCAGAAACAACATTTAGCCCTAAAGGCAAACAATTAATTTATCACAAAATGAAACAGGTAATAAACATCAACTTCCAGGGGCGTGTGGTACCAATTGAAGTAACTGCTTTTGACATATTAAAGCAGTATACTGAAAGCCTGGGCCGCTATTTTGCCAACGAGGAAGGGAAAGATGAAATAATAAATGATATAGAAAGCCGTATCGGTGAGCTTTTCCAGGAAAGGCTTAAAGATGGTGCAACCTGCATTACGGAAGATGATGTAAATGCTATCATTAAAAGTATGGGCCGCCCGGAAGATTTTGAATCTGAAGACGGCACTGCTCCAAGCACCGAAAGCAGCAAATCTTATTCAGAGCCATTTACATCAGCACATGCATCAGCACGTCGCTTGTACAGGGATGAGAATGATAAAGTAATAGGTGGTGTATGTAGTGGGCTGGCAAATTATTTCAACATCGATGTAGTAGTTGTAAGAATAATATTCGTGGTGCTGGCAGTTACTGCCGGCTTTGGATTGGTCACTTACCTGATACTTTGGGTAGCCGTACCAAGCACGGCTTCCACCATGATCGGCAGCATCCGAAAAAAATTGTACAGGGATACTGATGATAAATTTATCGGTGGTGTATGCAGCGGTCTCGCTAATTATTTTGGTGTAAATGCCTGGATACCAAGAGTGCTTTTTATCCTGCCTTTCCTTGGGTTTCTTTCAAGGTCCCGTTTTGATGGAATGGACTTCCAGCATTTTCTCCGCCTGGGATTCAGCCCCGGATCTATACTGATCTATGTGATCCTATGGATGGTATTGCCAGAAGCAAATACTACCGCAGAAAAGTTGGAAATGAAGGGTGAAAAAGTAGATATGAATTCCATAAAAAATTCTGTAATGGAAGAAATGAAAGGAGTGCAACAACGTGCAGAAAAATTTGGCAAAGAAGCTAAAAACCTTGCTAAGGAAAGAGGCCAGGCATTCGGTGCAGACGTAAGCAGCGTAGCCAAAAGAAGTAGCCGGTCACTGGGTGACGTTATCGTGTTGTTGTTTAAAGTATTTGCATATTTTATTTTAGGTTGTATTGCATTCAGCTTTGTAGTAGCCTTGTTTGCTATTGGAGTTTTTGCAATTGGGATTTTCCCGGCCAAAGATTACCTGCTTACGGAAGGATGGCAAACTGCCCTTGCATGGGGAACATTGATATTCTTTATCGCAGTGCCAATCGTAGGTGTTATTACCTGGGTGATTCGCAGGCTGGCTAAAATTAAAACCAATCGCCGTTTCATGCGCCTCTCCTTCAGCGCCCTTTGGGTTATTGGTTGGGTTTGCTTCATAGGACTTCTGGCTTCTGTGAGCCGTGATTTCAAGGCTTCCAATACACTTAGGGAAGAGGAAGTCGCTTTATCAAACCCAGGTGTATCCAGGTTGGAAATAACATCTGACTCACCGGCTAAAAAATATTACAGCAACAGATGGTTTCGCATGGAGCCTTTCGAAGGCCTTGATGAGGACACTGCATACGTAAGAAATATAACGGTACATATCATCAAATCACCCAATGACAGTTTCAGGGTAACGATGATGAAAATGGTAAGAGGAAACAAAAGACATTATGCAGATACTCTTGCAGCATTGATAAATTTTAATGTAACCCAGCAGGATTCTACTTTATTAATAGATAAAGGGATAGCAATTAACAAAACCGATAAATTCCGTAACCAGCGCATTGTACTTACCGTGTATGTACCAGTAGGCAAACAGATCAGGATTGATAGAAGTGTAGGCTGGGGACATAATGTGAATTTTGAGGGAGGACCGTGGGGTAACAATGACTGGAACGTGGAGTTCGATGATGTAGAAGAAGGATGGGATGAGGGCGTGGATTATATCATGCAAAAAGATGGCTTGTTTACACTTGATGGCAAGCCTGCAGATAGCTATAAACACCCAGGTGTGAGGATAAACAAAAAAGGAATAAGGGTAAGGGATAATGATGATGATATAACCATTGATGAAAACGGGGTTACTGTAAACGGCAATGACAATTACAGGTATGATAGCCTGAATAAACCTACCAGGATTGATTCCCTTCGGATGAAGCTGGACCAGGAACAACGTCGTACAAAAGACTCGTTACAAAAAGTAAAACAGCAGATAGATAAGCAATTGGAGAAAATTGAAAATAAAGAAGATGGGGGAACCGCCTTCGTAAACACAATGCCCGTTTATAATTTGATGCTCTCTGTTTATTAAAGAAGTTTCAATAGTTGAGTTGAAGTTGAAGCAACAAAGTCCTGCCTTTTTTAAGGCGGGATTTTTTTTGGATAAAGCAGTAAACACAAGGAGACAAAGAGAAAAACAAAGACCACGAGTCCAATTTCTATATTCGTCCTATTTCTATATTC
The DNA here is from genome assembly GCA_039920245.1 of Ferruginibacter sp. Classification (GTDB taxonomy): domain Bacteria; phylum Bacteroidota; class Bacteroidia; order Chitinophagales; family Chitinophagaceae; genus Ferruginibacter. The sequence goes on along the minus strand of JBDSEE010000032.1, from coordinate 6,754 downwards.
GTCCTTTATAAAAATCCCAAAGTCTTAATCTCATTTGTGGGAAAGTATCACCGCAAAGACACAAAGGTTTATAAGGCTTAGAATATTATATGTTCATTTTCCGGGTGGGTTATAAAAAAAGTAGGGTAGGGGAGGAGTTTGTTTTAAAAAAAGGCAGTAAAAGATGAAAATATTTAGTTATTTTAACGTAACATAAACGCAAGTAGAACGGTAGATGAACGTAAGATGGACGAAAGATGAATGGTGTTACTATGGGTTTGCTTCGGCGTTTCAATAAGGAGAATATTAATGTAACATAAACCAGATATTTATGGCCAGGGTAAAAAACAATCCAATGTTTAAAGGTGTAAGTGGGAGAATAGGGGACCAGATTATTGTGAAACAATACAGCTTTGGTACGGTGTGGAGCGCCGTGCCTGATATGAGCCAGGTTAAGAAATCTGCATTGCAAAAACTGGGGCAGAATATTTTTTCAGATGCGGTGGCCTATGCACAAAGCATAATCCATGACCCAAAGAAAAAAGCTGCGTATGCTAAAAAAATACCTAAGTGTAAGACTGTGTACCATGCGGCTATACAGGAGTATATGAAAAAGAATAGAAAGAAGGGGTGAAGGAGGTGACAGTGGGCAGTGGGCAGTGGACAGTTGGCAGTAGGCAGTAGGCAGTGGCAGTTGTAGTTGTAGTTGCAGTTGGCAGTGGGAGAAAACGAATATGCATAAGTTTTCAACTATCGTTTATGTGTTTATGAAATTGTTAAATTGGAAAAACTGAACCCGTAATTCACAAGAAAAGCAAATTCGCAATTTACATTGGGTCAATAACTGAAGTTTATTCTAACTTTTAATTAGCCTCAACATACTTTTTAAAGTTTTCTAAAATCGATTGCCAACCCGATTTTTGCATTTCCACAGGGTTTTCAGCTTCAGCGTCGAATGATACAATCACTTTAGTCTGATTACCTAAATCGTCAAACTTTACAGTTGCTGTGCGCTCACCAAAATTGTAAGTGAATTCTTTGCCCTCAATAATTTCGCTATAAATTGCTTCAAAGTCAAAACCAAAACTTCCGTCTTTTGCTTCCATTCTTGCACTATATTTTCCGCCAACTTTCATATCGTTTTCCGCTTTAGGACATTGCCAATCGTCAGTAGCATAATTCCATTTTGTAATGCGTTCCGGCATGGTGTAATAGTCCCAAACTTTCTTTGTAGGAGCGTTGATTATTGTATCTACTGTAATCTTTGTTGTATTCATTTGCTTATTTTAAATATGAATTTTTTTGTCAAAATTACTACCAACGGTTTACGATTTTCCATTTAATTTATCATTAAAAAAATCAAGAATTTCTGCCGGGAGTTGATGATGAAATTTTTCCCTGTCAAAACCAACCGGGTCAGTTGAGGGAAGAAAGTTTGCATTTTTCATTGCCGCCGGAAATGTACTTGAGAATGAAAAGTGTCCTGCATTTTCAACTTCTCTCCAAGTTACTTTTGATTTGTCTGAAACATGATTCAGCACAATTTCCGCATTCCATTTTGGTGTAATGGGGTCGTGTTCTGCCGTGAGCATAAGAATGGGAATGGTTACTTTATCTAATGAGTTTAAAAACCAGCCAGTACCTGGTGCAAGTAATACGATTGCTTTGATCCTTCTATCTGGTTTAACTGCCACTACAAGTCCTTCTTTTGTTCGTGGAATACCACCTGCCAATGCTAGCGCCGTATAACCACCCATTGAATGTCCTATAACGCCAATTTTGTCCTGTGCTATATTATTACTAAACACATTGTTTGAAAGTAAAAAGTCAATTGTCAATCTAATATGCGCTGGCCGGGTTATGAGATTTTCTGTTGTATTTTCCAACTCATTATTGTTGCGGTTATTTGCATAATGTTCGGGCATAGCAACGATGTAACCATTCTTTGCCAAATGTGTACTAATGGTTCTATACACAAGATGTGAACCTCCGTTGCCATGTGAAATTATTACCAGAGGAAATTGTTCTTCGATAATACCTGCGCCGGGGCTTACGTTCATAGTGTAAGGTCCAAATGCAATAGGTTTTGCAATTTCGTACGTTGGATACTGCACTAAAACCGGGAATGAAATGTTTTTGATTTCATCTGTAATTGTGAATTGTTTGCTACCTACAAAAACTTCTGTCATTTTTCAAATATTATTTTTTATTGGCCTGTCTGTGAGTGAGTCATTGCTTGCCACTAACAGCCCAGGTTTTATAACGGTTGTGAATTAATATTCTATCATCCCATTACTAATGCTGATTGAAAATAGTTCGTTGAATTTAAGAACAAATGACGACAGTTACCTGTCGCGTAAACTGAAGGTGGTATAGTTTTCCGCTGCTTTCCTGTAGTTGCAACGGAATGATACTGCACAAAATAATGACGGAGGTGCCTAAGAACTACTCAGGCAAAAACTTCAACTCTATAAAAATATAGCACAGCAAGGTGGCTGGGGAATCATAACCGGTTCGGCAAAACAAACAAAAAAAGGTGGTAGTTCACCCATAGCGGGCCAGGTAAAAAAACGTTTGCAAATGAAAGGCATTATTCCAGCAGGCGATACTACAGCAATGGTTAATGATTCTCTTTCCAATGCTATCCGTAGTTACCAGTTAACGCACGGATTGAAACCAACAGGTATCATTAATGATAGCCTTATCGCTTCGCTGAATGTTCCGGTTGAAAAACATTACCGGGGTACAGGCATTTGTTACGGCAATGGGCAATAATGTAAAAGCTTTTGGAGGAGTAACAGCGTTGAGCGCTCCAAACAATACTAAGTTTGAAGTAAAGTTCTGGGACTACAACGGAAACCAAACTCTTTGCGCATATTCATTTATTGCATATAAAACCGGTAACGATGCCTATAGGGAATATGCGATCACTATTCGGAAAGATACAAATGGTATCAAGATCGCTCATGGTAATTTTGGAATAAGTACAGCGGCAGTTGACTCGCTTCGTATAACCATACTTATACCTGATACGGTAATTATTGGTGGCGGAACATACAATACCTCGGGGGCAGCTATTATCACCGAAGGACTGCCTGCACGTACCAGCATCAAGATCACCAACTATGGAAAGATCGTAGGAATCGGTAGCCAGGGTAGTTCAGGTGAATCTTCATTTGCTGCGGGTTCATACCAGGGCGCCTGTACTTTAACCGGGACAGTGGGGATTAATGGAGGTAATGCCATAGCATCTTCGGTAAAAATAGTCGTGGATAATTATGGTTTTATAGCCGGAGGTGGCGGCGGTGGTGGAGCAGGAAAAAGTGGTGCAGCTGCTAGCGCAAACGGTTGTGGTGGTGGCGTTGGAGCTGGATGGCCTGTTCTAAATGCAACTGTCGGATTTGGAGCCGTAGGTGTTGGTGGATCATCGGCTGTTGCTGTTGCCCAGGGAGGCACATGCGGCTTTCCAAATTGTAAGACATCGGGCGGATGTTGTTGCGGATTCCAGGGGCCTTATGGATTTAATGGCCTCCCAGGTTCGTATTCCGGTGCTAATCTTTTCAATCCTGGTGCTGGTGGTAATGGAATCAATGGCGGGTTTAATGGCATGGCCGGAGGGGCACTTGACAGCCCTGGTACATCGGGTGCGAATACATTAGCGGCCAGCCTTGCTGGAAAAGCTGTTGCTTGTGTTACTGGGAATGTCGTGAATAACCTTTCGGGTGGTATTACGATTGGAGGAATAGATTAAAATATTAGAACTTAACATTTGATCTTACCGTTGGAATTAACTCAATATCTCCGACCCCTATATGGTAAATAATTAATGAAGCAACCAAACATTTATTCTTCGCCGCCATGGGTCGTCCTCCAATCCGTGCGACCTCGCCCACCTCTGGTCTTTTGACCATCGGCCAATTGCAGCATGCAACCTGGATTCCAGAAACATAAGGTTTCATCAGCTTCACCGTTCACCGCCAGCACAGCCGTTCCCGGTAATGGGTAAATCCGGTTATTACAATCCGTTATGTATAGAGATTTTTAAGAAAAAATTTTTATGCGTAACCTTCTCCTCGCTATTTTGATTTTTTTACCCGGTTTTGTTTTTTCCCAAAACGTAGGTATTGGTACCACCACAGCTACTTCTAAACTGGAAGTAAAAACAGTAAACGGTTCTCCGGGGATAACACATACCGACGGAACGATCCGGCTTACCAGCTTGTTGAATAGCCCTACTTCTGCGGCGTTTGGAACCACTACAAATCATCCCTTATACTTCTTTACGAATAATATTTTTCCAGCAGCAATGAGCATCTCAACATCAGGTAATGTAGGTATTGGCGGCTCTCTTGCCACTGATAAACTGGAAGTATTTACTGCAGACGGCAGTTATGGCTTCACGCACTCAGCCGGTGCTGTAAGTATGGGAACTTATATAGGGTCAGGTGGAGGATATTTTGGCACAAAAACCAATAGCCCGATGTATCTATATGCAAACATAGGCAGTTCTTCTATTGCTTTAATGCCAGATGGAAAAGTTGGGATAGGAATGAATTCGCCCTCGGAAAAACTAAGTGTACAAACAGCTACAAATAATTATGGACTTATTCATACTGACGGAAATATTACTTTAGGCACTTATGCCGGCGGTTCAACTATAAATGGAGGTTGGTTAGGTACAAAGTCTAACCACCCCTTAATGTTTTATACCAACGGCAACACAACCAATATGACTCTTTTGCAAAATGGAAATGTGGGTATAGGCACTATTACCCCCAATAATTCGGCTCTATTGGAAGTGGCAAGTACATCTAAAGGTTTATTAATGCCAAGGATGAGTAGCGGGCAACGGACAGCTATTGTATCACCAGCGCAGGGCCTGCAGGTATATGATACGAATACAAACAGTTTTTGGTATTTCAACGGTTCCGGCTGGATAGAACAAACCATTGGGGGCGCTGGTGCCGGCTACTGGAATCCGGATGGTAGTGGTAACATTTATAATAATAATGGTGGTAATATTTCATTAGGTACAAGCGCCGCTGGGCCAGCTAAGTTCAACATTAAAAGTACGCTGAACCAGGGAGGAATTTACATGAGTGAGACCGGCATATCCGGTTCAGATTTTCTCTTTTCTGGCATCTATACAGGTGGTGGTACGCCTTCAACACGTTATGGAAATTTGATAGGTAATTTAGGAGGTGGATTTATGATCGGCAACCAGGCAAATGCCCCTGTGATGTTCCAGGCTTATAATGCCGAAAGAATGCGGATCACGCCTGCCGGTTTAGTTGGAATAAATACCCAAACACCAACTGCCCAACTGGAAGTAAAAACAGCAACTGGTTTCCCTGGGATAACCCATACAGATGGAAATATCAGGCTTACTACATTACTGAATAGTTCTACTTCCGCCGCATTTGGTACTACAAGCAATCATCCCTTGTTCTTTTTTACCAATAATACTTTTCCCCCTGCTGTGACTATCTCTACAAGCGGAAATTTAGGTGTTGGAGGTAGCCTGGCTAGTGCAAAGATCGAGGCATTTACAGAGGATCTACAATATGGTTTTCTTCAAACTACCACATCAGGAGTAAGAGTAGGAGCTTCTGCAGGAGGTGCAGGCTATTACGGGACGCTTAGCAATCACCCGCTGTATTTACATGCTAATAATGGTGCTGCAGTGGTCGCTTTACTGCAAAATAATAATTTCGGCATCGGCACTACTTCACCCACAGAAAGACTCACAGTTCAGACAGCTACCAACAATTATGGCCTCAACCATACAGATGGGAATGTAACAGTAGGTACATATGTGGGAGGAGCAAATTTAACCGGCGGATTTATCGGTACAAAATCTAACCATCCGCTTATGTTTTTTACAAACAATAGTGGTGAACAAATGACACTTCTTCAAAATGGTAGTTTAGGCATAGGCACATTAGGACCTGTTGCGAAATTGCATCTGTTTTCAAACAGCGCTACCGGGTATCCACAGCTTTTGGTAGAAGAAAACGATAATGATTATGCCAGGATAAATTTTAAAACAACTAATGCCGGAAATAGTGGAAATAATTTTTGGGCAATAGCAGGATACAATAACAATAACAGGGCCAGCGAAAAATTAAATTTCTGGAATAACGCTATTGGTGACGTGATGACTATAACCGGAACTGGCAATGTAGGGATAGGCACAAATAATCCAACGTACAAACTTTCGGTGCTTGGTAATATCCGCAGCACCGAAGTAGTTGTAGAAACCGGCTGGGCAGATTATGTGTTTGCTGAAAATTACAAACTTTCTCCACTGGATGAAGTTGAAAATTTTATTAACCAAAATAAACACTTACCCAATATTCCTTCAGCAAAAGAGGTAGAAGAAAAAGGTTTAAGCCTGGGCGATATGCAAAAAAGAATGATGGAAAAGGTTGAGGAGTTAACGTTGTATGTGATTGAGTTGAAAAAAGAAATTGAGAAATTAAAAACAAACCAGGGTAATCATCAATAATAAGAATATGAAAACGCTTTTTGTGATATTATCTTATTTCGTTTTGCTTTACCCTTGTAAAGCACAAACCTTATTTATCTGGCCTGTAAAACAAATGCCCTCTTACAGTGAGATCTCTGGCTTTTATACTATTAACAATTTTGTTGACAGTAATAATGCTTCTATCATACAGGATTGGAATTGTGGTGCAAGAACCTACGCCGGCCACCGTGGAATTGATATTGACCTCTGGCCTTTCACCTGGAGTATGATGGACAATAACTATGT
>JBDSEE010000031.1:0-44119 GCA_039920245.1 Ferruginibacter sp. | reverse complement strand
TTTTATACTTCCGGCAAATACAGACATACCTACAGGGAACTTATGCACTTACTGCTTTACTCCAGGGCCTTGTAGTTTTATTTTATTTTCTCGCTGCGAAAGGAATTAATAATGATGAAAAAATTATAAAGGAGAGTAACAGGTTGAGATAGGATAAAGCTATCAACCGCTTTATGTTACAATAAATAATATTGTCTCCAGGCAACGCAACCATTTTTGTGATCTTGCAAATAGCATTTAACGACCAGTATAGAATCTAATGTTGTTCCCGCCAGGTTAAGCCCAGTTATATCTTCATCGCTCCTATGTTTGGTTTCGAAGTTCTTTTAGGGAATAAAATGTGCCTCTCCAATAAATTCCCCCATCATAGAGATTGGTTACAATAGCCTTTATGATTATAAAAATTATGATAATGCCGGCATACGGCGTCAGAAATGCATACCAATATTTCCCTGCTGCGCCAGGCATATATCCGTAAAGAATGAACTGGAATAGGAGCATTAAAGCCACAAGTATTCTGTCTATAATATCGCCAAAGATCAAAACTATCGGGATCGGCAAGATAAAGAATAACATTGTTCCAATAACTCCTCCTGCAGCCAGGAAAACATTGTACCTGAAGCCGGAGAAAATATTTTTCATTAAGCCATTAATAAAATCCTTTACGCTACGGTACCATTCGACCGTTATTTCCTCTTTTCCGTAAAGGACATCCGTCCTGCCACCTGCAGCTTTTATGGATGCAGCAAGTCTCAGGTCATCATCAGGTCGCATGGCTATGGCCTTATGTGTGCCAGCCTTCAGGTACATCTCTCTTTTTACGAGGTTAAAAGCTCCAACGCCGATAGAAGCTCTTGACGACATTATTTTTGCAGCCCATGGCCTCTGTAAGGCAGTAAGCATAATTACAAAAGTAGCTATAACGCTGCTCAGTCTTGAAGAGTTAGAGATCATACCAGGCAGGATAGTCAGGTGATCAAGATTATGCCTTATGCAATATTGAATGGCTTTTTTAATCACATCGGCATGGAATACAACATCAGCATCTGTAAAAAGCAAGTATGCTTCGCTGCTAGCCAGGCTGCCAGTATACAATGCATGGTTTTTCCCGAGCCATCCACCTGGAAGTGTTTCAATATTAATGACAGAAAGTTGTTTGTATTGCGCTTGCAGTTCAGAAAGTATTTTACCCGAATCATCGGTTGACCTGTCGTTGATCACCACTACCCTGTAGGCATCATAATCAAGGTTGCAGACACTTGTCAGGGCGTCTCTCAATCCGTATGCTTCATTTCTTACAGGAATAATGATCACAACCGAAGGTTCCTTTTTATTCGCCTTAGCACTAATGGATGAAAGTGTTAGGATCTTTCGACCATTATAGATCAACCATAGCGTAAGAAAAGCCCAATAGAGTAATACAAGAATTGAATAGATTGTTAACAACATAGAATGAAAGGTCGGTAACAAATAGGTCTTATACCCTGGAATTTATAAACAAAACCATTGGCCTCCCTTGAAATAATATATTTTTTTTGGCGAAAGAAGGCATATTCCTTCCAGAATATTCCTGACTTAATGCATGAACGATCCGCACATTTCGTTAATAAATGTGTCCACAATACCATTATACTTTGTAAGACTCTATCGCTTGATTTTTTGCATCGCAATAAGCTTGCCTTTTGTTGGTCTTTGCCTGCTACTTCTTTGCTTTATTCCTGTAATATTCCTGTATCGCATAATTATATATCCGCTGGCCGTTCTTTACTTTTTTTGCATAAGCCTTTTTCTTTTCCGGGTTCAGTATTATTGACTTCGCATATGCCACAGCTTTAGAGAATTCAGTACGGTGGACTTTTTGAAGTTTTGTCGGTTTGTCAGGCCCGAAATTCGGCGCTTTTGTTACTACGATCTTATCCTTATAATGTTTAACCACAAGGTCTCCCACCCTACCCCTTACACTGCTTAATAAACTTCCTTTTTCTACGATACCCATATATATTGTTTTTAAATGACGATTTATAAGATAGGTCAAACTCGGCAGTCATCTTCTCCCTATATGTCTACTTCCACTATAAGGTTGCGTAACTCTATGGTAAATCCATGCATACTTCGTTCATCTTTTGAATATCTGTTTGTTATCATTCGTTCATCTTATAATTACAATATACGACAAAAAAATAAAATATATTGCAAACCCCTCCCCTACCCCACTGCTTTTTTTTAAATTGAGGCAACGGTTTAAAGACAAATTTCTAGAAAGGAAAAATGGTAAAATTGAAACACACGGCGGAGGATACCAGGCATTTAAGTGAAGGACCTTCTTAAAATATAATGCAAAGATTTGATCTATTTAAAACGTTTTATCTGAAAGAAGTTTCTTCGTAACTTTTGTGTAAAACTTTGTGCCCTTTGTGGTAGATAAATTGACAAAGACCAACTCTCTCCAGGTAAGTTATATAAACGCTTTGCCAGCCTCTACGCAAAACTTTCGGCCTCAGTGGCAAAAAAGAGTCTTAGTAGTTATCCCTACAAATATTTCCCGGTATAACTTTCCTTCACTTTTTTCAAATCTTCAGGTTTGCCTTCAAATACAAGATGACCGCCATCGGCACCGGCTTCAGGGCCGAGATCAATTACCCAATCTGCACTTTTAATTACATCCGTATTATGTTCTATCACAATAATAGAATGTCCCTGCTCAATCAACGCATTAAAAGATGCCAGTAATTTTTTTATATCATGAAAATGAAGACCGGTAGTAGGTTCATCAAAAATAAAAAGTATGTGGCCAAGGGCTTTGCCTTTACCAAGGAACGAAGCCAGCTTCACCCGCTGTGCTTCACCGCCGCTTAAGGTACTTGAAGACTGACCAAGTTTTATATATCCCAAACCAACATCGCTTAAAGGCTTTATTTTCTTTACGACGTCCTGCGCATTTTTTGCATCAGACTCAAAAAAAGCAATGGCTTCATCTACGCTCATTTCCAGTACATCATGAATATTTTTTCCAAGGTATTGCACATCCAGTACTTCTTCCTTAAATCGCTTTCCATTGCAAACATCACAAACCAGGTGCACGTCAGCAAGAAATTGCATTTCTACCAACTGCTCCCCTTCGCCTTTACAGGCATCGCATCTTCCACCATCCACATTAAAAGAAAAATGCTTTGGCATAAATCCTCTCATTTTACTCATCGGCTGCTTTGAAAAAAGATCTCTTATTTCATCATAAGCTTTTATATACGTTACCGGGTTGCTCCGGCTGGATTTACCAATCGGATTCTGATCAATCATTTCCACCTGGCTTATGTAATCCATATCCCCGGTCATATTTTTAAAAAGACCAGCCTTCTCAGTTGCTTCTCCTTTTAATTTTTGCAACGCAGGATATAGAATTTGTTTTACCAGTGTAGTTTTACCGCTACCGCTGACGCCACTCACCACACACAAAACGTTTAAAGGGAATTTTACTTGAATATCTTTCAGATTATTTTGCCTGGCACCTTCCACTGTAATAAACCTATTCCATTTGCGAACATGTGCAGGAGGTGCTATAGAAAATTTACCTGATAAATATTTTCCTGTAAGGCTATCCTTATCCTGTATGATCTGGTCATAATTTCCTTCAGCAACTACTTCTCCACCAAGATGTGATGCTAGGGGGCCCATATCAATAATATAATCTGCTTCTTTCATCATCATCTCATCATGCTCTACAACAACTACAGTATTTCCAAGATCACGAAGTTCTTTTAATACTGTTATCAGTCTCGTCGTGTCACGACTATGAAGACCGATAGAAGGCTCATCTAAAATATATAAAGAGTTTGTAAGGTTACTGCCCAGGCTCCGGGTTAATTGTATCCGCTGGCTTTCACCGCCACTTAAGGAATTGGCAAGACGATTCAGAGTTAAGTAGCCGAGGCCCACATCAATCAAAGTTTTAATTCTATGATGGATTTCTAAAATAACTCTTTTAGATACCTGTGTATCATATTCGCTTAGACGTAAACTATTGAACCATACTTGCAGGTCTTTTACTGGCATTTGGCATAATTGTCCAATATGCCGGTCATTCACTTTTACATACAATGCCTCTTTCCTGAGCCGGTAACCGTGGCACTCAGGGCAAAGGGTTCGTCCACGGTAACGACTCAATAAAACCCGGTATTGTACCTTGTATAAATTCTGCTCTACTTCTTTGAAAAAGTCATCAATTCCATTTGCATAATTATTTCCTTTCCATAGATCCTGTAGTTCTTTTTCAGATAAATCCATGTATGGCTTGTGTACAGGAAAATCAAATTTTTTCGCAGCTTTAATAAATGCTTCTTTCCATTGCCCAAGTTTTTCTCCTTTCCAGGGCGCTACTGCCCCTTCATATACGCTTAGTCTCTTATTAGGAATAATCAGGTCAGGATCAAGCCCCAAAACGAGGGAAAATCCTTCACATACAGGGCAAGCTCCGTAAGGATTATTAAAAGAAAATAAATTGGGAACCGGTTCTTCAAACTGTATTCCATCCAGCTCAAATTTATTGCTGAAATATATTTTTTCAGTTTCATTTACTTCAAGCAACATCATCCCTTCTCCTTCGTAAAATGCAGTCGTTACTGAATCCGATATACGATGCTGATCATCTTCGTCAAATGATTTTTTAACCAACCTGTCTATTAAAATATAAAGAGCTTTCTTTTTATCGTTTGCAAGTGAGTCAAGAAATTTTTTACTATCCTCCATTTCAAGCAGGTCTTCAATTTTTAAAACTTCGCCCGCTTTATATAACCTGGAAAAACCCTTTTGCAACAATATATTTAATTCTTCTTTGATATCCCGGTTCCTATGCAGTTGTATAGGAACAAGCAACAGCAGCTTATCGCCATCTTTTTTTTCTTCAATAGTCTTTACAACATCCGCCACATCATCTTTTTTCACGTCACGCCCGCTAACAGGAGAAATTGTTTTACCAATACGGGAATACATAAGGCGTAAATAATCATATATCTCGGTCATACTGCCTACTGTGCTACGTGGTGTACGTGTTATAACCTTTTGTTCAATAGCAATCGCAGGACAAAGACCTTTTATATAATCTACATCCGGTTTATTCATTCGCTGCATAAATTGCCTTGCGTAGGCACTTAGGCTTTCAGCATACCTGCGCTGACCTTCGGCAAATAATGTATCAATAGTAAGAGATGATTTTCCCGAGCCGGATACTCCTGTTACTACTACCAACTTATTGCGTGGTATTGTGACTGTAACATTTTTTAAATTATGAACCCTGGCACCTTTAATGAAAATACCATCAGGATCTTTTTTAAATTTAAGAGAAGACTTTGAAGGAGAAATTTTTGTTTGCATAAGTGAACTGCAAAAATAATTGTATTGTAGGGCTTAATATTAAAAGTGAAAGAATTCCTAAAAAGATTTAACCTATACAATAAAATAAAATAGCTTGATTACTTTAGTACGAACAATAAACAATCAAAAAAAAAGTTAAAAAAGATTTGGTGGTTTAAAAATTATCCTTATTTTCACATTCCAATATCCAATAAAAGTGAAAAGCCGTCAAAGCCTATCTAACAGACTTCTACGCAATTTTCCCCTCTTATTGGTACTTAACAATCAGTCCTAAACCACTAAAATTGTAGAAGTTTATGAAATGCCTTAACAACCTAACTGACCAACAATTAGTACATCTCTACATGAATGGAGATGCCAACGCTCTTGCCACACTCGTAGTGCGGTACAAAGACAAGATCTTCACATCCATTTATTTGCTTGTTAAAGACAAATACCTGGCCGAAGATATTTTCCAGGATGTATTCATCCGTATTATTGACACTTTGAGAGGTGGTAAATATACAGATGAGGGAAAATTTCTTCCATGGGCTATGCGTATTGCACACAATCTTTGCGTCGATCATTTCCGTAAAGTAAAGCGCAGTCCTTCTATTAAAACAAGTGATGATCGTGACATTTTTGAAGTTCTGAATTTCTTTGAAGCTGGTGCTGATCAAAAGATGATGGCCGATCAAAGCCATGATAAAGTAAGGAAAATGATTGACCTGCTTCCTGAAGACCAGAGAGAAGTGATCATTTTGCGTCATTACGCTGATCTTAGCTTTAAAGAAATTTCTTCCCTTACAAAATGCAGCATAAACACTGCCCTGGGAAGAATGCGTTATGGCTTAATTAACCTTCGCAAGATGATGACAGAAAAGCAAATTGCTTTATAATCCCCTAAATCCGAAGGGAATAATACAATAAATTGTCAGAAATATTATATTTAAAATGCCTGCTTCTTCAAGCAGGCATTTTCTTTTTCCTATTCACCATTCACATTTGACTTTTTAGCTTTTTATTTTTTTTCAAATAAATCCACACCGCATCTTAGCCATTCAAAATATTCAGTAACAGAAGGTACATAGCCCACAGGAAAACTTAATAATTGCTCCTCAGTGTTTAGTATGGCATAAAGAGGTTGAGCGTTATTACGAAAATTTTCCGTTTCAAAGCTTGCCCACTTATCTCCTACTGTTTTTATCTCTTTTATCGAACCGTCTTTTGCAGTATAAGTGAATTGCTGAGAGGATGGCAGTAGTTTCTTATCATCCACATAAAGAGAAATGACTATGAATTTTTCTTTCAAGAGGTTATAGACTATTGGTTTACTCCATACGGTTTCTTCCATTCGCCTGCAGTTTACACATGCATAACCTGTAAAGTCTAGAAGGATCGGTTTGTGCTGCGCTCTGGCCAATGCAAGGCCTTCTTCGTAATCACGGCTGCAGTTCAGGTCCAGCACACAATCATTTCCCGATTTATACATACTATAATACAATGGAGGGGGAAATCCACTGATCAAAGTGAGATTAGCATAGCTGCTATTAGTTACCCCCGGTATTAGGTATAATGTAAATAAACCTACAACCATACCTACCAATTTACGATTTTTTGATATTTTTTCTTTAGGGTTGTCATGGCTGAAATGAATAAACCCAAAAAGGTATAAGCTAAGTCCTATGCCGATGATTATCCAGATGCCAATGAATATTTCTCTTTTCAAAATACCCCAGTGCATCACCAGGTCAGCATTGCTTAAAAATTTGAAGGCAAGCCCCAACTCAATAAAACCCAATACAACTTTTATGGTGTTAAGCCAGCCGCCTGATTTAGGAACCCTGTTAAGCCAACCCGGAAATAACGCAAATAATGCAAATGGTAACGCAAGTGCAAGGCCGAAACCTGCCATACCACTTGTGAGTTGCATGGCTCCACCATCCGCTGTTAGAGAGCCTGCCAGCAATGAGCCCAGTATGGGACCAGTGCAGGAGAAGGACACTATAGCCAATGTAAGCGCCATGAAAAATATACCCGTGATATTACCTATGCCAGACTTGCTATCTGCCTTATTAGTGATCTTTCCCGGAAGTGAAATTTCATAAAAACCGAAAAATGAAAATGCAAATACAACAAAGACAATAAAAAATACAACATTGAGATAAACGTTGGTAGAGATATTATTTAGGATTGCAGGATTTAATTTATCCAGGAAATGAAAGGGTACACTAAGCAATACATAAATTAAGAAAATAAAAAATCCATATAGAAATGCATTTCTTATTCCAACTCTTTTTGAATGGGATTTTTTTGTGAAGAACGATACGGTTAATGGTATCATGGGGAAAACACAAGGAGTGAGCAATGCCACCAGGCCACCAAGAAATCCTAAAACAAAAATTCCCAACAGTCCTTTGGAAGCTGTCTGGGAAAGTGACTGCGATTCAGCTTTTCCGCAGGAAGTAAGGGGGGCTTTAATATTAATTGATGAAATTAAAATGCGCTGAACAGTGCTCACAGCAAAGCCGCCCTCTAACGTTACAGATTGCTGTTCCCGTTGAGGCAGGAAATTTTCTTTATCAGCAATATCATATTGCAGGGTAAACTTTAGCGTAGCAGGTATTTTACCATCTATAGATATAACCTGTTCAAATTCGATAATGTCTTTTGCAACTTTCTTTTCGCTTTCACCCAACACATCATTCTTAAGGCTTACAAGCCCACTTAGTACCCTTAAGGAATCGGCATGTATATTTTCATCAAATGAAGTACGGATTCCATCAAGATCCTCCGCAGCATTTGGTTGTGCATATAAGTGCCATCCAATACTTATTTTTCCGGTGAGCGTTAATTTATATTTTGCATCAGAGAGCTTTGCTGCAGTTGCAACCCATTTCAGCTTTGCACTATCTTGTGCCTGCAATTGAGTGATACCTGACAAAAAGAAAGCAAGGAAAACAACGACAACTTTTATATACTGCATCTTTTCAATTTAAAAAAAAAGCCCGGCTAAAAAACCGGGATGCAACAAAATTATGAATTTATTTACCACTGAGTTTTAAGGTAAACGGAACTTCTTTTGGGGGGAGACATTTTTTATCGTTGCAAACCATATATGATATTGAACCTTTCACCAAAGTAGATGCAGTAGATTTTAATTTAATTTTTTGAACAAAATCCACAGTGTGACTGAAAAACCTGAGTTCAGATTTGAAATTATTATCATACTCCTTTTCCATCTTTCCTTTTTCCTGCACCTTGCCGTCCAGTTTTACCAATGGGTTTTTATCAAATGATAACACAGTGGGCTCAGGACCATCACCTGCATTTTGAGAATAGATATGCCATTTATTATCAAGCGTAGCAGTTATATGCAGTTCGTAATTTTTATCAGAAATCTTTTTAGCGGTATATGACCATTGCACAGGGTTTTCAATCTGGGCATTTGCAGCAAAGAAAAATGTACTTAGAATTGTGAGTAAGAAAAATTGCTTCATACGATTTATTTTGTCCTGTAAAATTATGTGATGCTTTATGAGATGCCTGTTAAACATTGTTAATTGTTAGAAATACCAATTCCATAAAATCGCTCAAAGACCTTTGCGCCGTCTATGTTGCTTAGAGCAATACTGCAAGCTCTTTCGGGATGAGGCATCATTCCTATTATATTCCCTGCCAGGTTTTTTATTCCTGCAATATTATTAACTGCTCCATTCGGATTACTATCTGCTGTTATCTCACCTTCGGTATTGCAATAATTATAAATTACCTGTTGTTGTTTTTTCAAGCCTTCCAATACTTCTGTACTGGCATAATATCGTCCTTCACCATGTGCAACTGGTATTTTAAGAATTCCTTCAGATGCATCAGCTTCATTTTTTATGAAAACATTTTTACACACAAATTGCTGCTGTTCATTCCTAAGGAGCGCACCGGGAAGAAGACCAGCCTCACAAAGTATCTGGAAGCCGTTACAAATTCCTAAAACTTTACCACCAGCATTTGCAAATTCTATTACTGATTGCATCATGGGGCTAAAGCGTGCAATGGCACCACAGCGCAAGTAGTCACCGTAACTGAATCCACCGGGCAATACAATACAATCTTCCTTTGTAAAAGCAGATAAATCTTTATCCTTATGCCATAATGAAATGACTTCCTGCTTCAACCCATGCCTTAATGTATCTATCATATCACGGTCACAATTTGAACCCGGAAAAATTACAACTCCAAATTTCATAAAATGAATTTTTTGTCCGGCAAAAATACGAATAACAATACACTACCTGATGAAATAACCAATAGCAATACAAACGCCTACCATAATCCAATGCATTGCAACAGGGAACCATTTCTTTTCAGGATAAAGAAAGGCACTCGCCGTAATAAAGGATAATGGAACGGCAATTAAAATAAAATAACTAAAGCTATGTGTAGCATTTAAAAAGGGAACCAGCCCGGCTACAACTAAATATAAAAGCAACAATTGCCATGCTTTACGGGTATGTACAACTTGCCGCCGCAAATTATTATTAATGAAAAATATACCTATTACTAAAGTGATACAGATAAGAATTATGGACAGGTAAGCCAAATTCGTTTCTACAAAAGCAGGAACTTTTATAACCAGGCCAGGAACATGATATGTTTTCCATTTATCCGTTAAAAACAGCCATGATGCAAAAAGATAAAATGGTGTAACAAGTCCCACCAATCCCATAAGCCATTCTGCTAAGCGGAAGGGCCTTGCAATAGTGAGCCCGACCATTATAAGCAAGGCAAACGCAATACTGGGAAAATAAAAAAAACTGGAAATACCTATAAATAATCCAATATTGAAAATGGTAGTTTTTGGATTGGGTTCATTATGCAAAGTGCACAACCTTGACCATACCCATATCAAAAAACTATTTACAATTAAAGGAGCTGATAAACTATACCATTCTGTAAACAGGGAAGTGATGAGCAGGTAACTCATAGCTGTTAAATAATTGGGCTTAGGGTGCATGCGCTGCACATTCACCATCTTATTAAATGCTATCGCCTGAAAAAAAATCAACACATATGTTACAATGCTGTAAAGAACCGGCACGCCATCAGCGATACCAGATAAATAAAATATGAAGCCATTATATAAGGTTCCGTCCAGTGGCTGAATATGTGGCTTCACCGGGTTTAAAAAAATGGGGAGTTTCAACACAAAGCCATAAACAAAAAGAAGAAAATTATTATAAGGATTATTGGCTTTAAAAGTGCCTGTCACTTGTTTTGGGTTAGTTTGTTTTTTTAATTATTATGTTGCAAAAATGCTTAATAAAAATGTAATGAATATCTTTTTTGTAGTAAAATATTAAAAGTCAATTTTTGCAAATACCAGGTAGCTCCGGTAAATGGAAGGCATAATGACCTGGTGCAAACCTACCTGCTTAGCAAGCCTTGGCATAAATTCATAACCGGTTTCCCTGCTTTTTAAAGTTGGGTAACGCACAATCTGCCCGAAATTGGTAATACTATGATTGGAAATTATCTGGGAGTTGCGTTCTTTGTCGATAAAAAGAAAATGAATTTCATTGCCTGAGTTCATGGTGCCGTAAGATAAAAAGTTTTCCTTTTCTTCGTCCGTTTGGCTTTTAAGTATAATGTTGTTCCATGTAATTTTTAAGGAACTGTCAACCCCGGCAATTAAAATATTTTTGTAGTTATATCTTGTTATCTCGTTGTATCTGCCACCAGGGCCATATCCATAGGGAGAGTTATAACGGTTGTAGCGATAATCAGTGTAGTAATTGCTATTGTTATAATAATAGCCGCCAGGATTGTTGCTATATAAATTATCCCACCTATTCCAGGGAGCATTGCTCCGGGTTACAGCATTAAAATCTTCAGCGGCTATAATAAAGCTGCCGTCTTTTTTTACAAAAATATTTTTCAATAAAAAATCATTAAAGGCAAACCTGTATTCGCCCGGTGAAATTCTGCTACGCAATGAATCAGGAAAGGGATTAAATGCTATTTTATTTATTTGCGTTTTAGGATTTTGCACTGCTACCAATAATCCCACAATATTTCCTACCCTTTCATTATAATAAAATGAATTTAAAATATAAGTTTTATTCAGGTTGTCAATTTTAATTTTTATCTCGTCAACATAAAACTTTTCAAGCGGTACAGGTGTGCTGGAAAGTTTCTGATGAGGAGCCTGTGTAATGATTTCCAATTGGTTTAAATATTCTCTTATACCATCCCTTGTTGCTTTTGCATATACAATATTGCCATCATTATCTACCTGGAAGTCTGTAAATAATTCTTTTCGCTCATTGTATTCAATTGTCCTTCTTGTGCTATCCAGCAATATTAAATTGCTGTCATATAATTTAGTGACGATACTCAGTTTCGAATTTTTCGGCAGCAATTTATAAATGAGTATTTTGCTTTTATCCTCGCTATAGCTTGTGGAATAAACTTCATTGCTTCCAACAAAGTTCATCCTGCTAGTATCCAGCGTAACCGGGCCGGATATTTTTTTGCCTTCTGAATCAATGTTTACTGCATTGCAATAAATAACTCCTTTCTTCTGGTATTGATAAACCATGTAAAAATTATTAGCATAAGGGATAAAGTCCATATTGAATGTTTTATCCGAAATATAATCCAGCTTATCATTGCTTAGCTCCTTCATGTTCATGTCAAAAACCTGCAGTATATGTTTCCATGTGCGAATGTTTTTGTAGATGATATAATTCTGACCGATCTTTCCCAGTATTTCAAATTCAATATTTCGGTCATCCTCGGCATGATAGTCAGAATACGTGATTGTTTGCGCAAACGACATTGCAGGTATGATAAACATTAGAAAACAAAACACGGCGGCAGCTCTAAACATGCGGATGATTTTTTATAAATTTATGATAAATGCTTTTGTGGTATCAATTTTTAAACAAAAGACACCTGCATATGTTTTAATGACAATATAAGGTACGAAAAAGATGCAAATCATTTTAATTACAGGCGGCACAGGTATGATTGGGAGTAAATTAAGCATACAATTTATTCAAAAAGGATATCATGTTATCATATTAACAAGAGATATTAAGGGAAAGCCCTCACAACCGGGATTAAGTTATGCCAGGTGGGACACTAAAAAAAACTACATAGATGAAGAAGCCATCAGCAAAGCTGATTTCATTATTCACCTGGCGGGTGCAGGTGTTATGGACAAGCGATGGACGAAAAACTATAAAACCGAAATAGTAAACAGCCGTGTGCAAAGTTGTGAACTTTTGGTAGAAAAACTAAAGCATGTTCCAAACAAGGTGAAGGCAATCATTAGTGCATCTGCAATCGGCTGGTATGGTGCTGATAAAAACATAAATAACGCATTTACTGAAAGTGATAAACCTGCAAATGATTTCCTTGCCAATACCTGTGTGCAATGGGAGCAGGCAATTGAAAAAGCCGAAGCCCTTGGGATCCGGGTAGTAAAAATAAGGACAGGAATTGTACTGGCTAATGATGGCGGCGCTTTGCTTTCCTTTAAAAAGCCATTGCGATTTGGAATAGCCGGTATTCCCGGCGATGGAAAACAAATTTGCAGTTGGATACATGAAGATGATCTATGCAGGATGTATTTATTTGCATTGGAAAATAAAGAAATGAATGGTAATTATAATGGAGTTGCCCCAAAACCAGTCCCACTAAAACAAGTTATTATCATGCTTGCCAGGAAAATGAAAAAGAAATTTTATATCGCCATGCATGCACCAGCATTTGTTTTGAAACTTATACTTGGACAAAGAAGCACAGAAATTTTAAAGAGTACAAACGTAAGCTGCAATAAAATAAAAAATGCTGGCTTCACTTTTATTTATCCAAGCCTTGAAGCCGCTTTAAGTGATCTTACAAAATGAAATTATTAAAGATCTGCATTTAAAAACTTTTGCCTGCTAAAGAAAATAAACAAAAGGATATAAATAACAGCAAGGCTTACTACAACATAAAAATAATCAGTAGGTAAATTACTTTTTGCAATCTGCTTAAGAGGGTTATCCGGAAATGTAAGTAAGCCGTCAGAAGCATTCATGGGCAAGTAATCACCCATACTTCCCAGGTCTATATTATTATCTCTTCTTAATTTTAAGCTCCACACATCAAGTAACTGTGAAATGATATTTTCTGTGCCCAGGTAAATAAAATAAAGTCCGATAGCAAAGCCTGTTCTTTTTATTAATACAGAGATCAATACCGCAATCAAGTTATAGCTAAGCGATTTCATAAAGAAAAAGCCTACATGAGAAAAGCCATCCATGGAAAAATCGGAACCAGATGCAAGGCCAAATCCGAATGCTGTAAGAAAAACCAATAGAGTAGAAATTATAGTGACAAGGAATGCGATAAGAAGTTTCACATTAATAAACTCGGCCCTGCTCCAACCGTCAATAATATTTTGCCTTACCGTCCTGTACGTGTATTCATTTGTTACCAGGATAATTATAAGCAATGCTGGTAGTATCAATAAAAACCCTGTTACATAACTTGTAGTTTGCCAGGTATGAGAAAAATTATACGGGCTAAAGGAAGATACTAACCCGGCTGTATTTACCTTATTAATGATATTCTTATTTACCAAAAAGGAAATATAATTAGCCAGGAAAACTCCGATTACAAAGAATGAGCTAAGCACAATAAAAGCACGGTAGCTTTTAACCTTCATCCATTCTATTTTCAATAAATTATACATATTTAAATGCGGTTAATTAGTTAGTTCAAAGAATTTAGATTCAAGACTTTTTTTACGCAGTTGCAGGTGTGATAAATTTATTCCTTTTGCAAAGCAAAATTTATTTATTTCATCCAACTGGGCCTGCCCTGCCGGAAAACTTATCTCGATATTTTCTTCCACCGCTTCCAGCTTTGTATAGCCGGGATAATTTTCGAGTGCCTCTTTTAAACCGGCATTATCTTTAGAAGAAGTTTGCACAATATCTTCATGAACAAATATTTCATTCACATTCCCGTAAGTGATCATGGTGCCCAGTTTTAAAATAGCTACATGCGTGCAAACTTTCTCCACTTCATCCAGCAGGTGACTAGCCATGATGATTGTTTTGCCCTGCTTTGATAAACTTTTAATAAGCGATCGTATCTCGGCAATCCCTACAGGATCAAGGCCATTCGTGGGCTCATCAAAAACCAGCACATCCGGGTTTCCTAAAAGACAGGATGCGATTGCAAGCCGTTGTTTCATGCCGAGTGAGTAGGTACTGAAAGCTGAATTTTTTCTATGTGCAAGATTTACGGTTTGCAAGACCTGGTCTATATCATTATATCCACGGCCTTTGATCGCCGCAGCAATCTTTAGGTTTTGAACTGCTGACAAGTAATGATAAAAATTAGGAGTTTCCAGCAATGTTCCCATTTGCTTTCTATGTGCATCCGTTGGGGGTTCATCAAAAAAATTGTAACTCCCGGAATTTGCTTTTAATACATTCATGATTATTCCCAGCAATGTTGTCTTACCGCTACCGTTCGGTCCCAGTATTCCAAAAACTGATCCCTGTGGCACAGAAAAACTCACATTCTTTAATGCATGTATACGACCATAATTTTTCGAAAGATTATCTACAGATAGAATTGGCATCCGGTAATTTTTTTTGAAGATATTACTTTGTAATTTATCTGGCAGAAAAAATTAGTAATGGTATCATACAGGTAAATGCTTATCATGCCACACCGAAGTGAAAGCCCCGATGATGGCCATGCCATTATGAAAATTAAGCTTGTGAAGGTTTAACAATGCAATATCCTGTTGCAGAACTTTTCTATGAATGGGGTTAAGTGTTCCACCAACTGTTGCCGGCAGCGCAGCAGGATCATACTGAAATTCTGGTTTTACCAACGTACCTCTCGGATACATGATGCCAGGAATACGCTCTTCTCTTATATCAAGATTTAGCGGATGCCTTAAACCAATCGTGTGCCCGAATTCATGTGCTGCAGTAGTGGATTCATTTAACAGGTTGTCCAGTTTAAAATAACCTGTATTAGAATTTATATCATCTACAAAAGAAATATTGCCTGTTACATATTCTTCAATGCGAAAATAATTAATGCGTAGGTCTGTATTTTCATACACGTCATTGGCCGTTAGTGCTGCATTGTATTTCCCGTTAATGTCAAATAACACTTTGTATTCTCTTCCTTTGATTAATAACTTTCCGTTGATCATGTTCCATTGATCTGAAATATTTTTTGCTACCTGGAAGCTCAATGCATCAGTTGCGGCATCACCATAAAATACAAGGTCAGCATGAATGATAAGCATGCTGGTTTCATGTTGCAATTCAACTTCGCCCATGTCACTTAAGGTTCTGCGTAAAGTAATCTGTTATTTTCTGGAACAAATGAGCCCGGTCTTTCCCCAGCACATTGTGTTCATGACCGGGATAGATCATGTAGTCTACCTGCACGCCTTTGTCAATGCATGCTCTTACAAAATCAACTGAATTTTGTTGCACTACAACGGGATCCTGTAGCCCATGAATGAGTAATAATTTATCTTTTAGATTTCCTGCTTTTTTTATAAGATTCGTTGCTTCGTAGCCCGCCGTGTTTTCCTGCGGTGTATCCATATACCTTTCACCATACATGATCTCGTAATATGCCCAGTTCATAACAGGACCACCTGCAACAGCCGCTTTGAATATTCCAGGGTGATTGAGTACAAAATCAGTTGTCATAAAACCTCCATAGCTCCAACCGAAAAGTACCATTTTATCTTTATCAACAAATGGCAAAGCTGTAAGGTAATTTACGCCGCTCATCATATCCTCCATCTGCGGCTCACCTGCATGGCGAAAAATAGCCTGTTCAAATACTTTACCTCGGTTATCACTTCCTCTTGTATCCAAAGTGAAAACAACATATCCTCTTTCTGCCATGTATTGAAACCAATAATCCGCAGCGCCACCGTTCCATGAATTTGTTATCATCTGTGCATGTGGGCCGCCATACCAATAAACTATAACAGGATATTTTTTTGTGCTGTCAAAATTTACGGGTTTGTATAGCCGGCAATACAGATCAATGCCCTGGTTATTTTTTAAAGTAAATAAACTCAGATTTCCCAATGCATAATCTGCAAGGGGATTTGCTGCTTTCAATAACGATTTCGATTGGCCGGTTTTTATATCGGTCAATTGTATGATTCTTGGCGAATTGGTATTACTGAATACATCAATAACATAATTGCCATTGGTGCTTACTTTAGTGGAGTGAACACCAGTTTCATTTGAAATTCTTTTTACCATGCCTGTTCTTAAACCAAGCTCATAAATATTTTTTGTAACGGGAGATTCTTCGGTCGAAATATAAAAAAGGTTATCGCCGGATGCATCAAAGCCCTTTACTTCTGTTACCTCCCAATTGCCTTTAGTCAATTGCTTTATTAAATTTCCATTTATGTTATAGAGGTACAAATGATTAAATCCATCCCGATTGCTTTGCCAGATAAACTGTGAAGGGTCGTTCTTTAAAAACAACATTGGAACTAACGGTTCTGTATACTTTTCATCCTTTTCTTCAAAAACAGTTTTCATAAAGTTGCCAGTAACTGCATTGTATTGATTTAACTTCATATGATTTTGTTCCCTGTTCAATACTGCGATAAACACAGATTTGTCATCCGGGCTCCAGGCTATATTAGTTAAATATTGTTCGGCAGGCAAGCCGGTTTTTAGATATACTAGTTTGTGCGTTTCTGCATTGTAAACTGCAACTGTTACCTGGTGACTTTTGCCACCGGCCATTGGATATTTTATATTTTCATTTTTTGCCGGGTGCTGGCTCCAGTCAATAATAGGATAGTCGTTTACCATACTTTGATCCATCCTGTAAAAAGCCAGCAACTTTCCAGCGTTGCTCCAAAAAATTCCTTTATTGATACCAAACTCATTCCTATGTACGGCCTGGGCATATACTATGTTATCACTGCCATCTCTGGTTACCTGCATCGCTTTTTTTCCGGCTTCGCCAACATGAAGATCATAATGATCTAAGTAAGCAATAAATCCCGCCTTGCTTTCTTCTGTAAAAAGTTTTGATGCATAGGTTTTAGGCACAATTGCTTTAATGCTTCCATCGTTTGTGTTCAAAGATATTTTACTACTGTCTGCAGTTAATATCCAATCAGCAGCTTTGTCAAACTGTATATCAGGAAAAGTTTTTAATACACTATAACCTGCTTTGGATAATTTCTGATTTAGGTCTTCAAGCGTTAGAAAAACAGTTTCTTCTATGCTTTTAAAATTGCCCTTCATCCATACATCTTTATCATTTATTTTTTTTAGATAAACATAATCATCTGTTCCATAAATAAACTGGAGTTGCTTTAAGTTTTCAGGCGCAAGTGAAGTCCTGTTCTTTACAAGGGCATCCTCTAAAGTCAGCATTTTATTTTGTGCGGTAACAGAAATGCTTGTCAACAAAACGAAAAAGCAAATGAGTGATCTCATGTCAATTATTTAGATAGCAAATGTAAATTTAATGAATAACAAAAACGTCGGCTTTCATACCGGCGTTCCTTAAACTTATAAAATGATTTCTTTAAATTAATTCCTCAGTGGCTTACCGGTTTTCAAAATGGATTGTATTCGCTCCAGCGTTTTCTTTTCTGCCGTAAGACTTAAGAATGCTTCTCTTTCAAGGTCAAGCAAGTATTGTTCGCTTACAAGGCTTTGTTCGCTAAGATCGCCTCCGCACATAACATAAGCCAGTTTTTTTGCAACGGTCACATCATGATCGGATGCATATTTTCCACGCCACATACCATTTATTCCTGCATGCATAGCGCCCAACGCTGAACGGCCCAAAACTTTTATGTCATTGCGTTGTACAGGCATTACATAACCGTCATCGTATATATTTATTACTGCATGTTTTGCTTCTGATATCCGTCTTCCAACATTGATACTCACTTCATCAAGTCCTTTGCGATATATACCCAGGTCAAATGCTTCTAACGCCGAGGTGCCCACTTTTGCCGTAGCTATGGTTAAAAACCGGTTTTGTAATGTGATGGTTTCAGGTTCGCCGGGATGCATTTCATCTGCAGCTCTTAAAACAAATTCTTTGGTACCGCCACCACCCGGAATAACACCAATACCAACTTCAACCAGGCCGGTGTAAGTTTCTGCGGCAGGTATTACTTTATCTGCATGCAGGCATATTTCACAACCGCCGCCCAATGCAAGTCCATGGGGTGCCAGCACTACTGGTATCGATGAATACCTAACACGCATCATGGTATTTTGAAACATCCTGATAGCCATGTCGATCTCGTCATAATCCTGTTCGATCGCTAGCATAAAGATCATCCCAACATTTGCACCTGCACTAAAATTTGCTCCATCATTTGCTATTACCAGTCCTTTATATTTTTCTTCGGCAAGCGAAATTGATTTTTGTATGCCCTCCAGTACTTCGCCTCCTATGCTACCCATCTTGGTGTACCATTCCAGGCCCAGTACATCATCACCCAAATGATATGTGCGGCAAGCGCTGTTTTTCCATATAGTTTCATCAGCAAAATTCTTCATTACAATAAAAGCTGCCCCACCAGGTATTGCTTTGTAAGCTTTAGAAATGATATCGTAGTAAAGTCTTTTGCCATCTTCCACTTTGTAAAAGCTGCTGATATTATTTGCAATCATTTCATCAATCCACGGTGCTACCGTAAATCCTGATGCCTTCATAGCGGCAGTGGTCTTTGCAAAGCCCAATGCATCCCAACTTTCAAATGCACCAATTTCCCATCCAAACCCGGCCATCATTGCATCATCTACCCGGTAAACTTCATCACTTATTTCCGGGATACGATTACTTATGTAAGAAAACAACGCATAATGAAACTGCCTGTAAAATTCGCCCGCTTTATCCTGGCCAGCAGTTAGCGCTTTTAAACGGGAAGCAAGATCTTCAATAAGCTTTGCAGCTTCCAGTGTTGCGAACTTTGGTTTTTTTCGTGCTTCATATTCCAATGTTGCAAGATTTAAAACCTGTATTTCTTTTTCTCCTGAAGCGGATGCCGGCATCTTCTTAAAAAAACCCTGACCTGTTTTGTCGCCGAGCCAATTATTTTCTATTATTTTATTTAACCAGGCTGGTATGGCAAATAATTCTTTTGCTTCATCGTTCGGACAATTATCATATACTCCTTTCGCAACCTTTACGAGGGTGTCAATTCCAACAACATCTGCTGTACGAAAAGTTGCAGATTTTGGACGACCAATAACGGGGCCGGTGAGTGTATCTATTTCATCAACAGTCAACTGAAGTTTTTCCATACTATTCATAATAGCCATCATTCCAAAAACACCGATACGGTTTGCTATAAAAGCAGGAGTATCCTTTGCAAGCACGGTAGTTTTTCCTAAAAACAAATCGCCATAATGCATTAAAAAATCAACAACTTCCGGATCAGTGAATGGTGTGGGAATTATTTCCAGTAACCGCAGATACCTTGGCGGATTAAAAAAATGTGTTCCACAAAAATATTTTTTAAAATCATCTGATCTTCCTTCCACCATCAAATGAATAGGAATGCCCGAAGTGTTTGAAGTGATCAATGTTCCGGGTTTCCTGTATTTTTCTACTTCATCAAAAACTGATTTTTTAATGTCCAGTCTTTCTACTACAACTTCTATGGTCCAGTCTGCTGTAGCAATGTCTTTCATATTATCTATGAAATTGCCGGCAGTAATTCTTTTTATTGCATCTTTATGGTAAACGGGAGAAGGATTTGATTTTAGAGCGGCCTGCAGTGCATCATTCACTATCTTATTTCGTACAATTTTTGGGGCATCATCTGGCGTATCTTTTGGTAAAATATCTAATAATAATACTTGTAAGCCAATACCTGCAAAGTGAGCCGCAATCCTGCTACCCATTACCCCACTTCCCAATACCGCAACTTTTTTGATTGTTCTTTTTGACATAAATTCAAATTAGTTAGTTAAACAACTATTTATATCGAAGGTAGTAATTTTATATTATGAGTAAAATCTTTACTTAAGAACGAGTTGGCATAAAATGGAAAACTCCGGCTGCCAAGCCGGAGTCCCCTATCATAAAATGTACGATTGTTTATTCTATGAAATATTCTGTACCATTTAAATCAATATATCCTGTTTTACCTGAAGCAGTTTTCACCAGCATATATTTACCACCATTTACCATTCTTATTTCTTTATAGCGTGGAGCAATGGTATGATTGTCTAAAAAATAATATCCCTGCAGTTTATTGTTATCTGTTATTATAAATCCATTGTCATCATAAGTAATATCAGCATATCCATTAGCGATAATATCTTTATTGCTACCATCTTTCACATACATTTTTCCATCTTTCTGGACAATATAATATTCATTATTATTCATCCCATTTACAGTTACAACCTTTGTATAATCAGGAGTTAAAAGCTGCTTACCAGAAGGGCTGTATACTCCATACATGTTAGCCCGTCCTACCTGTAGATATCTTTTGTTACCGCTGTTCATCAGTTTTATATCGCTGTAATCAAAAGGAACTACTGTTTCAAATTTACTGTTGAATACACCATACTTATCTCCTTTCATTGCCAGGTAATATGTTTCATCACTACCATCTAATTTATAATCATCTATAATCTTATCAAATAAACCCGAGCTATTGGGAAGGTTATAGGTTTTTTGAGTTGATACAGTTGCTACCGGCACACGGTTTTCAGGAACTGAATTTTCAGGAATTGCAGGACACTTGGACATTACCTTCCCTTTAATATTTATACATTGCTCATAGCCAGAATTATTTAAAGTAACTGCGGCAAAAAGTAATGAGTCCCCACCAGACGTTCCGTTTGGCATATAACCTTTTCTGAATGGTTTTGCGGATGTATACTTTGCCGGAATAACCATTTTACCAGCCCTGTTTATATAGCCCCATTTAGTACCCAGCTTCACCGGGGCAAGTCCGGCTGAAAACCAGGAAGCATCAGCATACCTGGGAGCCAGTACAATTTCTTTGTTCTCTGAAACATAGCCCCATTTGTTTCCTGCCCTATATGGCACTAGTGTCCAGTCTGTTTGTGCAAATACATTGGCACCAATACTTAACATACATGCCAACAATATATTTCTCTTATTTATATTCGTCTGTTTCATACCAGTATTAAATACAAATACGTATCCAAAGAGATATTCAAACAAAATATGGGACTTATATATTTGATTTACAGATAATCATGTAGAAAATCATCTTCAAAATGTGGAATCTTTTAACTCACCCCCGAGCCATTTGAGATGGTTTCATCAGGACTTACAAAATATAATTTGCCCTCTTTATCTTCTGCCATTAGGATCATGCCATTGCTTTCTATTCCACGCATCTTACGGGGTGCCAGGTTTGCCACAACTACTACTTGCTTGCCGATGATATCACTGGGATTAAAATGCATAGCTATCCCACTTACCACGGTTCGTTTTTCAAAACCAAGATCAATTTCAAGCTTTAAAAGTTTATCTGCTTTCTCTACTTTTTCGGCTGATAAGATTGTGCCGGTGCGCAGATCAATTTTACTGAAATCATCAAATTGTATTTCTGGTTTTAGCACAACAGTTTCAGGTGTTGCACTTGTATTTTGGGGAGTTGAATTATTTTCCATTGCCAGTTTTTCTGATTTTGTTTTTAATTTTTCTATTTGTTTTATGACTTCAGCATCTTCAATTTTCCGGAACAATAATTCCGGGGATCTTAAAGAATAACCTACACTAAGCAATTTTAATTTGCCGGCATTTTCCCAATCCAGCATTTTATCTACCACTTTCATCATATAACACATTTTCTTTGCGGCAAAGGGTAGAAATGGATTTATTATCACAGCAAGATTAGCCGTCAATTGCAAACATAGATGCAGGCAATTGTCTATTAGCTTTTGAGCATCTTCAGTTGGTTGTCCATCGTCACCAGTTTGCTTTGCAACGATCCATGGCTCTTTTTTCTGCATGTATTTATTTGCAGCATCAGAAAGCATGATCACTTCAAATAAAGCATCCCGGAATTTATATTGTTCAATCAGCGCTACCACTTTTGCGGGGGTTAATTCAATTGCCGCAATAATTTCTTTATCATTATCATCAATAATTTCATTGTGAAATACAGGAACTTTTCCTTTGCATAATTTATGCATCAGCACAAATGTTCTGTTCACAAAATTTCCAAACTTACCTACCATATCACTATTCACTGCTTCCTGGAATCCTTTCCAGGTAAACTCACTGTCCTTTGTCTCTGGTGCAATAGCTGTTAAATAATAACGCAATGCATCTACCATTTGGTCCCCACCATTCTCCGGCTTTACAAAATCTGTAATGTATTCATCCATCTCTATGCTCCATCCTCGGCTGGTGCTCATCTTATCTCCTTCCAGGTTCATGAATTCATTACTGGGCACATTTGCCGGTAGAATATTTCCATGCAGCTTCAGCATTATCGGGAAGATGATCGCATGAAAAACAATATTATCCTTGCCAATAAAATGCACAAGTTTTGTATCAGCATCAAACCAAAACGGCTTCCAATCCTTACCTGTATCAAGCGCCCATTGCTTTGTTGCACTAATGTATCCAATCGGTGCATCAAACCAAACGTATAAAACTTTGCCCTTACCTCCTTCCACATTTTCCGGCAGGGAAACTCCCCAATCAAGGTCTCTTGTTACCGCCCTCGGTTGCAGGCCCGCATCTATCCAGCTTTTACATTGCCCCAGCACATTTGCTTTCCAATCATTTTTATGTTCTTCAAGTATCCATTCTCTTAAAAAAGCTTCATGCTTATCCAGTGGCAGGTACCAGTGGGTGGTAGCTTTTTTAATGGGGCTGTTGCCACTAAGCGTGCTTCGGGGATTTATAAGTTGCTCCGGGCTCAGCGATGTCCCACAGCGCTCACATTGATCGCCATAAGCATTCTCATTTCCACAAACGGGACAGGTTCCAATGATATAACGGTCTGCTAAAAATGTTTTTGCTTCTTCATCATAAAATTGATCTGTCTCCTTCTTTTCCAGGTCCCCGTTATTATTCAGAAAAGTAAAAAATTCTTGTGCCGTTTCGTGATGTATTGGCTCGCTGGTGCGATGATAAATATCAAAAGAGATTCCCAGGTCAGCCATATTGCTTTTCAGCAGTGCATGGTACTTGTCCACGATCTCTCGTGGTGTTGTCCCTTCTTTCATGGCCTGTATCGTAATGGCAGCACCGTGTTCATCGCTACCACAAACATATACCACATCTTTTTTTTGCGCCCTCAGGTAGCGCACATAAATATCGGCTGGCAGGTATGCACCCGCAAGATGCCCTATATGTTTTGGGCCGTTTGCATAAGGAAGCGCAGAAGTAATTAAATATCTTTTTGGTTGATTGTTCATTTTATTTTTTCTGGAACCAGCTTTAGTTCTGAGATCATCATTGTTGTGTCACTCACTTGTACAGCATACCAATGGGCAGCTTTGCCGGTCTGCGAAATTACCAAAACCCATCTTCAAACCGAAATTTGAGTATTTTCATTGTATGAAGCGAAAGGATTTCCTATCAGCCATTCTTCCTGCAGCCCTTTCCCTGCCTGCAATTGCAGCTGGTATAGGAGAAGATAAAATAGTTAACAAAAGGCATGTCCCTCCTTATCTGAAGGCTGGAGACAGCATTGGTATTACATCTCCTGCAGGTTATATCAGCCTTGAAGATCTAAAACCTTCGCTGGATAAAATGAACGAATGGGGTTATATGCCAGTGATTGGAAGTACCATTGGAAAAAGAGATTTTGGTTTTGGAGGTACTGCGGAAGAAAGGCTTTCAGATCTTCAGCAAATGCTGGACGATAAAAATATTAAAGCAATTATGTGTGCAAGAGGTGGATATGGCAGCATAAACATTATCGATAAAATTGATTTCAAAAAATTTAAAAAACACCCTAAGTGGATCATTGGTTTTAGCGATATAACTGTAATGCATAGCCATATAAACCGCAACCTGGGAATTGCAACCATACACAGTAAAATGTGCAATAGTTTTCCTACAGACTGGAGCCTGGCTAGTCCTGTTCAGCAGGCAAGTATAGAATCCATCAGGGAGTGCCTTGCTGGGGAACAAATGAAATATAGTGCAACATTTAATACCAACAACAAAACCGGTATAGCAGATGGAACATTGATAGGCGGCAATTTAAAAACATTGGAAAGTCTTGCCGGCAGTGCCTCCGATATACATACGAACAACAAAATACTTTTTGTAGAAGATACGGGTGAATATCTTTATAGCATCGACCGGATGTTCTGGAATTTAAAAAGAACCGGTAAATTATCAGCTTTGAAAGGATTGATCGTCGGTGGATTTAAAGTAAAAAAAGATGATGAAGGAGAAGCATTTGGCAGAACGATCGAAGAAATTGTGCTGGAAAAAATAGCAGGTTATGATTACCCGGTGTGCTTTGATTTTCCCGTGGGCCACCAGGTAAATAATTTTGCCTTAAAGTGCGGCATGCTGCAACGGCTCTCTGTACAAACTACCGGCACTGAACTTACAGAAATACGATAGACATTAAACATTAATTATGATTACACTTCCACCATATCTTTCTCCTGGCGATACCATTGCCATTACATGCCCGGCGGGATACATGCCCCTAGAAAAAGCAACTGCCTGTATAGAAACCTTGCAGCAATGGGGCTATGAAGTACTCGTGGGAAAAACCCTTGGCGGCAGTTCAGAAAATTATTTTAGTGCCCCGGATGATAATCGCTGCGATGAGCTACAGGCAATGTTGGATGACAAGTCTGTAAAGGCGATCCTGTTTGGCCGCGGTGGTTATGGCATGGGAAGAATCATTGACAAACTAAATTTTAAGAAATTTAAAAAACATCCAAAGTGGGTTATTGGTTTCAGTGACATAACCGTGATGCATTGCCATTTATTCACAAATTATAATATTGCAAGTTTGCATGCACCTATGGCCGCTGCATTTAATGATGGAGAAGATAACAGCTTCTACATTCAAACATTGAGAAAAGCAATTGCTGGAGAGAAACAAAGTTACCAATGCCTAACACATTCATTCAATAAAAAAGGAAAGGCAACAGGAAAATTAATTGGAGGAAACCTGGCGCTACTTGCCCACGTAATTGGCACTGCTTCTGATTTTGATACGAAGGATTGTATTTTATTTTTAGAAGATATTGGTGAATACAGCTACAATATTGACAGGATGCTTTACCAGCTAAAAAGAAGCGACAAGATGAAAAAATTAGCAGGGATCATCATCGGCGGTTTTACTGATATGAAAGATACCGAAAGACCTTTTGGCAAAACAGTTGATGAGATCATTCATGAAATATTAAAAGATGTCGATGTTCCGGTATGTTTTAATTTTCCCGTAAGCCATGGAAAAGAAAATGTTTCGCTAAAGATCGGTGCTGATTATATTTTAAATGTAGGAAAAGAAAGATCTACACTGAAAGAAATATGAATAAATAGATGCTTAATTTAATTGCTAAGTAAGCTGTCCATAACATTCTTATACCTCTCAGAAATATTTACTTCATTGTGACCGGCTCCTTTCACTTCAATATACTTGTCATCAGGCTTTAAAAACTTTTTCAATTTAGCAGATACTGAATTACGGATAACGCCGTCTGACGTTCCAACAAGAATAGTTACTGGCGATTTCACTTGTTGCAAATATTGCCAGGTGGGAATTTTAAATTTTATCATTCGCTCTGTGGGATAAATAAATGCATAGGCTCCCACAATAGAAGGAATATCATAATAAGGTGTTTCTAAAACTAGCGCCTTGTTTGGCTGGCGATAGGCCACATAAGCTGCAATGCCTGTTCCCAGTGATTTTCCATAGATGATGATGCTGTCTTTTTGATAATGACCTGCGGCCATCCGATACACCTGCAACGCCTGTTCATATAATTTTGTTTCGGTGAATTCTCCCGTGCTTTTTCCAAAACCTGGGTAATCAGGCATCCATACCTCGTATCCATTTTCGGTAAATGTCTTTGCAAAAGGAGCGTACCGCTCTACATTTTTCATATTACCATGAAAATAAATAACTACACCTTTTCTTAAAGAATCTGCAGGAAAAAACTTAACCATGTTCATGGTGTCTGTACTGTTGAAAGGAATATTTACTTCTTCAAATGGTACATTGAATTTATAATGATAGTCTGTATTGATATTTTCTGGATGAAATAACATTTTATCCTGCATATAGTAAATGGCAATGCCGATGATAGAATAAAACAATAGAAAAACTTTTACAAACCTAAATATTTTTCGCCTGCGTGAAACTTGTTGCATAATCAATAGAGTAAAATATCCCGGAGGATGTTATGGTATTCATTAAAAGAAGGAAGATTGTTGTGGCCGCCTCCTTTAATTCTTATCAATGTGATTTTTGTCGGGTTAATGGCCTGTAATTTTTCACTATTGCTTATGGGGATGAGCCAATCTTTTGTGCCGTGCAAAATATAAGTATGACAGTTTACATGCTTTATCCATTTATCGGTTCTCAGGTGATACCTTAATAAAAACCGCATAGGTAAAATAGGAAGAAAGCGCTGTAAGACTTTTGTAAAACTGAAATAAGGTGCATCCAATATCAAATATCTTGGTTTGTTATCGCTGGCAATTTTTGTTGCAAAGCCACTGCCCAGGCTTCTTCCATAAACGATCATGTGATGATCAGTGTATTGGTCGGCAAGGGTATCATATACAAACTGCATGTCGTTCAACATGTCTTTTTCAGATCGCTTGCCAGTACTTTTTCCAAAGCCACGGTAGTCAACAAGTACAACATCATATTTGTACCGTGAAAAATCTTTTGCATATTTTGCCCAGCCCTTAATGCTCCTGGTATTTCCATGAAAATATAATATCAGCCCCAGTGGCTTATCGCAGGTAAAATGAAGCCCGTTAATGCGAACGCCTTCTTCTACATCAAAGAACAGTTCTTTAAAAGGAACATCATATTTGTAGGCAAAATCCTGCTTTAATTTTTCAGGTTTAAAAATAAAACGCTCCTGAACCAGGTAAACAATAATCAGCAGAAATAAGTAACCACCAATGATATAAAGCAACGTAGGACTCACCGGGTAAAAATAGAAAGAATAATCAATACCCTCTTCCCCTTCATTTTGCCGGGGCATTGTTTGCCTTCCATGCCTCCATACCGCCTGATAAATTCAAAAGGTTTTTAAAAGCGAATTTTTGTTGAAGGCGCTGTATAGCAATCTGGCTACGGATACCTTTTTGGCAATAAAAAACAACCGGCGTAATTATTGAAATCATGTCAACATTTTCCATCAATTCGCCTAATGGTATATGGTTGCCTCCGACATTAAAAAACTCATGCTCCCAAAGTTCTCTCACATCTATCAACTGGATATCTTCTCCCGATGCTAACCTTTTTTTTAATTCTGCCGGAGTGATTGATTGTATCATTTACATATCCTCTTCGTTATCATAAATTCTTTTCAGTTTAAGTTTACTCACGGGGGCCACTACCAAAGGAAACTTCTCTATTATCACATTGCTTTGTTCAAGACCAAAACCTTTTTCTTCTGAAACACTTAGTTTTTTAAGCCAGAAATACATTTTCATTATCATGGTTTCAAAGAATGGAAGTTCATTATCCTGGCTAAGAAATTTTTCCATTACGATAAATTCAAAATCGCCCACCATATTATTTTTTTGCTGGCTTTCGTACCTGCTTGTAATATTTACTTCCCTGTTTGCAACCAGATCTTCCACTACTTTTTTAAACATAAGGTTTAATCTTGGAGCCATCCGGAAACCCAGCCTGAATTCAACCCGGATAATATCATTTGGAATTATATGCTCTACGGTATAATCACTGGTATATGGATCATCCAGCGTATCCACGTGTACAAACCAATAAATATCTGCACGCTTTGGTTTACCGCTAAGTATGCTGTAGATAATCTTATGTTCTATCTCTTTAGGGTTATTCGCACTCGTGAGGTAAACAAGATGCGTAGCATATTTAGGTACCGAGTTATCATTACTTAGCTCTTCCATTTTAGGTACATATTCTTCCACACGTACAAATTCCACGTAGCGGTTTTTAATTTTACGTGCCCTAAACCATACATACATAACTGAAAACATCAGGAAGCCGATCATGAGTGTCATATAACCACCATGTACAAACTTATCCATCAGCGCTATAAGGAAACCTATATCTACAATAAAATAGAAGGCCAGGAATATATATATGAACACTGGCTTTACCCTGTGCAATACTAGGAAATTAGAGAATAAGATTGTCGTCATCAGCATGGTTGTAATAATGGCGAGGCCATAAGCAGCTTCCATGCGTGAAGACTCCCTGAAGTAAAGTACCACTCCCGCACATCCAACAAACAACAAAGTATTTACACCCGGAATGTATATCTGTCCTTTAGCTTCGCTTGGATATTTTACCCTCATTTTTGGCCATAGATTTAGTCGCATTGCTTCACTTATCAAAGTGAATGAGCCGGAAACCAATGCCTGGCTTGCGATAATAGCAGCAGTCGTTGCGATGATAACACCTGGTACAATAAACCATTGAGGCATTAGGTCAAAAAAAGCATTTATTCCACCTTCAGAAATGGCTTTCTCGCTCATCAATTTGCCTGTATGATTCTTCAAAAGACTTGCACCTTGTCCAAAATAATTTATCAGCAGGCAGGTTTTTACAAAGATCCAGCTTATTCTTATATTGCCTCTGCCACAGTGGCCCAGGTCACTATATAAAGCCTCCGCTCCCGTAGTACAAAGAAACACAGCACCCAGTAACCAAAACCCTTCCGGGTAATTGAAAAGGAAATGAATACCATAATATGGATTCAATGCAGAAAGTATGAATATATTATCTGAAATGTGAATAATACCCAATATGGCAAGCATGCTGAACCAGATGCTCATAATGGGGCCGAATATTTTACCAATATTCGAGGTGCCAAATTGCTGTGTAAAAAAGAATAGTGAAAGGATTCCCAGTACCAAGTATACAATAGTGCCTTTCCCCAATTCATGGAATTGAGGGAGTTCTTTTAATCCCTCTATTGCCGATGTGATAGAAATAGGAGGCGTGATTATTCCATCTGCAAGCAAGGCTGCTCCCCCAATCATGGCAGGTATCACAAGCCATTTTCTTCTGCGTCTTACCAGGGCAAACAAAGCAAATATCCCACCTTCTCCCCGGTTGTCGGCCCGCAATACCAGGGTTACATACTTAATTGTTGTTTGT
This sequence comes from Ferruginibacter sp., assembly GCA_039920245.1. GTDB lineage: Bacteria > Bacteroidota > Bacteroidia > Chitinophagales > Chitinophagaceae > Ferruginibacter. The sequence continues at coordinate 14,427 of JBDSEE010000031.1, read as the reverse complement.
AATGTGAGGGTCCAAATAATAAGGGAAAGGGTTCCCCTGATAAGCTCCGGGGTTATGATTCTGTCTTTAATGATAGAGTTGAAAACATAAAGAGGCGAAGTACCGATATCTCCGTAAATAATTCCTAATGCAATAAGTAAACCTGCCGCTGAGACTTTATTGATATGCTTTGACACTAACTAATATTTCTAAATTGCTTTTATGCATTTAAGCGTACAAATGTAATATTGAAATGGCATAAAACACTAAGAAATTGAAATTCAGTAATTCCTTCTCAGCAATTTATAATTAACCTGGATGACTACCTGATAGCTACATTTGAGAAAGTTCCAGTAAAAGCCGTCCCCCCATTCATTATTGCATTATAGTTGCCGTTAAGTACAGTGCCGGTATTAGAAGTAATATTTACGGTTCCAGATTCTGATGTAAATAATACAGTGCCTCCAAGTGTATATTTTATAACATTGGGTGTAGTGGAAGATAGGGCATAACTACCCACAGCAAAACTGCTCAATGTTATGTACAATAATTTATTATCAGTTGTAGAAGCCTGATCCTTATAAATAGCTATAGCTTTAGCAGAAGTAGAAGCATTAACTGAATCTGCAACGAAAGAGGTTCCATTAATTGAAAATTGTGCTGTGCCTTTTACAGTGCCACCACCTCCTCCACCACCACCAGGGGTTCCCGCCGTATCATCTTTACTACAACTTACCATCGTAAATACCATCATGAGTATTGGTGTAATTGATATTTTAAAGAGCTTTTTCATAAAATTAATTTTTTATAGAGTGTATTAATTTGAAATTTATTTATATATAACAAAATCAATACCGCTATACCCACAAGAGCTAATGGGGCAATAATTACCCCACAATTTAGGATGACTATTTTCATTTAAAGGCTACAACACAAGCCTGTGGCCACGACAAAAACGTCTTCTTACTTACAAAACTTTTTTTCAATTTGGGAAAGGTATATCTTGAGTTTAAACCAGCAACATGAGATATTTATTATTAACCCTTACTATTTCTATTTCAACGCTAACCGTTTCTTCGCAGTCCAAAAAAGGCATTGATGCTTTGTCAAAATTATTCAACGACTTTACCGAAGAAAGCTATAAGTTATTTCCTACAACAGCAACTTCGCTTGGAGATACCCGCTACAATGATCAACTTCCTGCAACCTTCACTGATAGTTATTCAAGCAGACTAAGGTCATTTTATGATCGATACCTAAGTGCGATCAAAAAATTCAACAGGGCCAGGCTTAATCAAAATGATAAGATCAGTTTTGATATTTTTAAACGCAATATGGAAATGAGCCTGGAAGGCTTAACGTTAAAAATCAACCGTGTTCCCTTTACTCAATTTACAGGCCTACAGTTGTCAATGGGACAATGGGGAAGCGGTACCGGTGCTCAACCTTTTAAGACTGTAAAAGATTATGATGACTGGATAAGCAGGGCAACACAATTTTCTGCCTGGGCAGATAGCGCAATCATTTATTTTAAAAAGGGGATAACTGAAAAAAGGGTACTACCAAAATCATTGGTTATAAAAATGATACCACAATTGGATGCTTTGCAAAAAAATGATATTACTCAAAGTGTTTTTTACGGGCCGGTAAATAAATTTCCTGATGCATTTAGTGAAGCAGATAAAGCAAGATTTACAGAAGCTTTTAAGGGTCTTATTACAGACATAATAAACCCATCCTATAAAAGATTATCAATTTTTTTAAAAAATGAATATTTACCTGCCGCAAGGTCCAGCAGTGGGTTAACCGGGTTTCCTGAAGGTGCCATATTGTATGATTATGCCATCAGGAATTTTACAACCACCAATAAAACACCCAACGAAATTTTTAATACAGGTCTTTCTGAAGTAAAAAGAATCAGGCAGGGGATGGAGAAGGTAAGACAACAGGTAAACTTCCATGGAAGTTTAGATTCCTTTTTTGTTTATACCAAAACGGCTCCGCAATTTTTACCATACAAAAATGCAGAAGAAGTTTTAGCAGCTTATAGGGCCATTGAAAAAAAAATTGAACCATACCTGGATAATTTATTTAGTCTAAGACCGAAAACTGCTTTTGAAGTAAGGCAAACTGAAGCTTTTCGTGCGGCCTCTGCAGCGGCTCAATATTTTTCAGGGTTAACGAATGGAACAAGGCCAGGCATTTTTTATGTGCCCATAGTGGATGCAACAAAATATACGACTGCAAAAGAAAACCTGTTTATTCATGAAGCTATTCCGGGACATCATTTCCAGGTGATGTTACAAAAAGAAAATACTGCTTTACCTAAATTCCGGCAAGATGGCGGTAACAGTGCATATTCTGAAGGCTGGGGACTTTATTGCGAAAGTCTTGGAAAATTATTGGGTTGCTATACTGATCCCTACCAATATTTTTATTCACTCGGCGATGAAATGCATCGTGCCATAAGGCTTGTGGTAGATGCAGGAATGCATGCAAAAGGATGGAGCCGGGAAAAAGCAATTGAATATATGCGGAGCAATGAACCCATAACAGAACAATCAGCTACTGCTGAAATTGAAAGATATATGGCAAACCCGGGCCAGGCTTTGAGCTATAAAATAGGTGAATTAAAGATCAAAGAATTAAGAGACAAATATTCCAAACAACTTGGGAGTAAATTTAAGCTCTCAAACTTTCATGATGAATTTTTAAGGGATGGTAATATGCCATTGGTAACACTGGAACAAAAGATGGATGCATGGGCAAAAGAAGTTGCAAATAAAAAATAATCATCTCTGTCTCCATTTAAAAAACAATCAAAAAAAGTCCAGCGTTTCGCTGGACTTTTTTTGATGAAATGAATAAGGGAAATTAATTTGTTACAATAAATTTCCGTGTAAGGTCTTTATTTTTGCCATCCCATTTTACAAAATACATTCCTGGCGAAAAAGTATTTGTCTTAATAGTTGTGGTTCCAGTAAATGATTCTCTCAACAAAATTTTTCCATTAATATCGGTAACTGTGAAAGCTATAATTTCTTTTTTAAATGAGGTTAAATGAACGGGTTCACCTCTTTTTAAAATAGCCGGAAACATGGCCACTGAATATTTAAGCTGATCTTCCGGTAAAGATAAATTTTTCTGAGATGCTGTGGCTATAGGAGATGCAGAAGTTACTTCCACATTAAACACGTCTGATAAGCATCCTGATCCATCAGATAACGTATAAGTTGTGCTTGATGAAGGGCTCACCACAATAGACCGTGTAGTTTCGCCCGTACTCCAGCTATAATTTCCTATCCATGATGCAGTAAGGATAGTACTGCCGCCTGAAACTATGCTGACATTATTAGTTTGATTTACATTTTTCATTATGTTGAAGTTGTCCCTGATCTGCCCATCGGAACCAATCCATTTTGCGGATAATAGATTGTTTTCAATTTCAAAATATAGTGTACCACCATTAGTCACATTTGAATAATACATAGCATCATGTGGATACCCTGTAGTTGAACCTCCTACCTGCCCTGCAGAACCTACAACTGCATACACAATTCCATTGCGTGTATCAGTAGGATTTTTTATGTAGGTACACGAATTTGCAGAACCGTCATATTTTGCACTTGAGGAACTTAATGCATGACTTGCCGCACTAAATGTACTTTCTATACCGTAATGGCCATTCAATAAAAAACTTCTTTCATATCCATGGCTATGTCCATTCAAAACAAGATCCACGTGATAACGCTCTAAAATTGGAACAATTCTCTGGCGCATATTTACCAACTCCGTTTCCGAATCGCTATTGTGTGATCCTTTTGTATAAGGCGGATGATGAAAGAAAACAATTGTCCATTGCTGGTTATTTGCTCCAAGGTCCTGCTTTAGCCAGACTGCCTGCGGGCCCAGTGTATCATACAATCTTGTACTACCTGCTTCCCATCCATAAGAGTCCAGAGCAACAAAATGTATGTTGCCATAATTAAATGAATAATATGCTTCAGTATTGGATGCAACGCCACCGGCTTCCCCGTTTTTTGGTAAAGAAAACATGTCATAATATGGAATCAGATGATCTGCCTGCTTTGTAGTACTGTTAGCATAATCATGGTTGCCTGGCGAAGGCCATATTACATGATTTTTTGTTAAACTGCCCTGGTAAATATTGAAAAAATTACTTTGATATTCCGCATCCAAGCCACTGCTGTAAGCATTATCCCCCATCAGCAGCCATGCATCAGTGTAGTTAGTTCCATTAAATGCTAACCAGGCATTCCTCACATTCACCTGGTTGGTAGAATTATTTCCCATATCACCCATTGCCAACACCCTTATTTTTTGTGTACTTCCCGCAACAGGTAAAGTTTTAAAATAATTATTTGCATCGCCCTGTATTGTTTGAGTTGTGGAGCCGATGCTGTAATAATATTGCGTATTGGCTGTAAGGCCCGCTAAAGTAACGACATGTTCTGTAGTAGATGTATTGTCAGTAATTGATTGCGATAAACTACCGGCGATAGTTCCATAATTAATTTTACTGTTGGTGGCTATATCGGTTCTCCATCTTATCACTATTCCATTTTGCAATGCAGAGTTTAAATAAGGCCCACGGGTTAATGTTGCTGTTGGTCCAGCACCTGATGTTCCAAGAAGTTCAAGGTCAAAAGATATATCTGAACTGTTAGCAGCGCTCTGGTGTATTTCCACTGCAATCACATTCGTTCCTTGCTGAAGTTGTGATGCGGTTAATATTTTTGATTGAGGGGTATTGCCATCATCTGCTGCATCAACAGTAGCTTTAGTATTAAAATTAATAGTACTTGCTGGCATGTTGCTACGGAACACTTCTGTGCCATTGATATATACTACAGCTCCATCATCTCTTTTAATATTTAATGTAAAACCTGAAAAAAGAGAAATATCTGCAATAGTTATTGCTTTGCGAAAATATGTGGCGATGTATTTTTTATTAACATTAGAACCAAAACTTACTATAGTTGTTTCATCACCATCACCATATCCAAGTTGCGCATTGCCTGCTGCCCATGTTGCATCATTAAATGCAGTAGCTCTCCATGCAGTTCCTTCATTAGATCCTTTGTCTTTGTATTTCCATGAAGAGCCATAAGGTAAAAGGGTAGTTTGACAAATGACAGGGGAAGTAAACACAAAAGATAAAATGAGGTAGTAAAGCTTTTTCATACAACTATATTATTTGTGAATTACAAAATTGAAGAAAGTTTTATGTAAAAAAAATTATATTTATTTCTGGTAATGCCTGGTATTGACAAATTTTGAGGTCAGTATTTTGAAACATATCCACAGACGTCATCTACTTTGTATCTTCAATTCTACAGAAATATTATTATGGCTTCAACAAAAGGTATCGGTAAAATAATAACTGCTTCCTCAGTAGGAACATTAATAGAGTGGTACGACTTTTATATTTTCGGTAGCCTATCTACGATTATTGCAGTAAAATTTTTCCCGGCAGGTAATCCTACAACGGCCTTGCTTTCTACCCTTGCAACTTTTGCAGCAGGATTTATTGTGCGCCCGTTTGGTGCCCTCGTGTTTGGACGCATTGGCGATATAGTCGGTAGAAAATATACTTTTCTTTTAACGTTGGTTATAATGGGCCTGTCTACTTTCTTAATTGGATGCATACCTTCTTATGCTACAATTGGAGGGTGGGCGCCATTCCTTGTTCTTATGCTAAGACTTTTACAAGGTCTTGCACTCGGTGGCGAATATGGAGGTGCCGCCACCTATGTTGCCGAACATTCACCAGCAAATAGAAGAGGTTACTTTACCAGCTGGATTCAAACAACAGCAACGCTTGGCCTGTTTTTATCATTAGGTGTTATTTTAGGGATAAGAAAGATGGTGGGTGTGGAAGAATTTATAAATGGTAATGGATGGAGGTATCCATTCTTAATATCGATCTTATTGGTAATTGTTTCCATCATCATCCGGATGAAAATGGCAGAATCGCCTTTGTTCTCCAAATTGAAATCGGAGGGAACCACTACTAAGAACCCACTAAAAGAAAGTTTTGGTAAAAAAGAAAATTTTAAGACTGTCCTGCTAGCATTATTTGGCGCCACTATGGGCCAGGGCGTCATCTGGTACACCGGCCAGTTTTATGCACAAACATTTATTCTCACAAAATGCAATATAGAATACGAGCAAGCAAATACCATCATCCTCATAGCGCTTGTAATAGCAACACCTTTCTTTTTAGTGTTTGGTAGCCTATCAGATAAGTGGGGAAGAAAAAATATTATGATGGCAGGTTTACTTCTTGGAATATTATTTTACCGGCCTATTTTTCAACAACTTTATATTATTTCAGATACATCATTAAAGACTGTTGCCAGTACACAGGTATCAGAAAATACAACAGCGGATTTTATAAAAATCATACACTTTAATGATGGCTCTTCTTTAAAAACAAGCACCCATAAAATAGCGGGAGATAACAAACCGCCGCAGGAAAAAAAAGAAGTAACGTTATCGCAAACCAGTAAATGGAAAATGGTTGGATTTGTAGCGCTGATGGTATTTTTTGTAACGATGGTATATGGGCCGATCGCCGCATTTCTTGTAGAACTTTTTCCAACAAGGATACGGTACACATCCATGTCGCTCCCCTACCATATTGGCAACGGTGTCTTTGGTGGATTGGTGCCATTTATAGCAACGCTGATCACAACGCTACCTGGTACTAATTATTTATCCGGACTTTGGTATCCTATTGGCGTAGCCTCGCTTTGTTTTGTAATTGGTTGTCTTTACTTGTCCAATAAAATAAATACTAAACAACATTAATTATGAACCAGCTAAAAAGAAAACTTGGAATTCTGTGGATGCTAATAGGCCCGGGCGCAATTATATTTTTATTGATAGCAGCAATGAAGAATATCAATGGCCTTCATAAAGGAGAAATTAGCAATCCAATTCCCTGGATCATTATCATCAGCATTTTCACCCCTATTGCAATCGGCCTGGTCATATTTGGTTGGTATAGCTGGAAGGGAGTTTATGATGCGGAAAAATGAATAGGTTCATCTGTAAATTAGCCTCACTTCATCTAAAATATTTTATTCCCGAACAAAAAGTAACGGTCTTAAAAGGCCTTAAAAAAAGTTGCCACAAAGACTAGGTGATACAAAGTATAGATTTTAATTTTTCTTTACTTCGAGCCTTCGTGTCTTTGTGACAAAAGTCTTTTTTTGAGACAGCCTCTTTCTTTAAATATTAGCTATCAATTTACATCCTTGCCTGCATTTAATGTTTCAATCATTTTTGCAATAGCGTCTTTATTTACTTTGTCCGGTGCCTGTGGCTGTGCAAGCATAGCATATTTTAATGCATTTTTATAATCAGCATTTGCGGAGTAGCCACGCACAAGGCCCATGTTGGTAGTAAATACGCCAGGGTTTTTCTGGGCATTTAATTTGAAAACCTCGAGTGCTTCTTTTGCTTTTTTATCTCTCAACAATTGGCGACCATACTGGTGCAGGTCCTGCATACTTCCCATTGGCAAAGCTTCTTTCATTACCGCATCTGCTTCTGCGGTTTTTCCCATTTTTTGCAAGATCATTGCTTTTGTACTAAATGTTTTGAAATTTTTCTGGCCAACAAACTGGCCGTTGATTGAGTAATCGCTCCATGTCATTGCATCTTCCATGTCATTATTTTGCATAGCAAATTGAGCTGCCTGCACCCATGGATCGGGCGTGAATCCTTTATCTGTTTTCAATTCACGTCTGAAAGCATCCAGTTGTGTTTTTGGAAAATCAACCTCTACTTTGAATGGAATTTTTAATTTCTCCCACATCAATGCTATTACAGCACTGTTATCCGTTTCATTCATGAATTCATATTTAAGCCATTCTACACCCTCATTAAGCGGCTGTGTTTTTACTGTCACTTTAAGTGCATCCTCTTTGGGATCATAAAAAAAAGAACCCCATGAAGTACTGTTGTTACTAAAGATAAGTGTTGCATCCCCTGTTCCCATTGCAGCAAAAAGTGCATAGGTACCAGCTTTCAAAGGTTTCCCTTCTACCATTACATCGGTACTGAAACTGATGGTTGTATTTTCATTGGCTCCAGCACGCCATGGAGCTGCTTTGCTGGTTCCAAATCCAAGATCAGTATAACCAGTATGCACAAGACCATTCCATATTTTTCCCTCACGTCCTTTTACGCCGGGACGATCGTAATGAATGGTAACATCTGTAATTCCAATACGCTCCGATACCGAGGCTTTTTTATTTCCCCCATTGGGTGGGCTTGTTAAGTTTTGGGCAGTCGCATTCAGCATCATCCCCGCCATCAAGATGAATAAATAAAATGTACGTTTCATATAGAAAATTTTTTAGGAACTAAAACTAATATTAAGTAATTGTGAAAGCAAGCTTTTTGTACAGATGGCAGAAACAGCCCTGATCATGGCAGAAAAACCGTGATAAAATAATTTTTCAGGGGTGACCATGTAAAAGCCCGGCAATTTGTGCCGGGCTTTTCTTTTATAATGGATGAGGGGCGTTTATTTAAATTTCAGGTTCATCGAAATAATATCAGAATTCATCCCGATGTTTTTAGTGTAATGCCCATAACGAATTTCCAACATGCTCCAATGTGGCTTATGCAGGATACCATCTGGCGGCGCAAGGCGTATACCGGCACCAAAGAAATTACTGTTGAATTTTGAAAGATCATAATTGCTTACATAATAAACATCCTGTAAAGTGTGTGTTTTATATGGCGCAAAATATTTTATGGCCGACTGCTGGTAATACCTGTAAAATGGGCTCACAGAAACGAAGGACGTAATTTTTACCGGCACTTCAATGTTTACGGTATGAGCTTTTAAACCCCAATCGTCAGTATAATAACGATAATAAGATCTAATGATTATTTTATCTCCTGCAAAATAATTTGCCCTGAAACCAAGAGGAATTTTAATCCTGGAGTCTGGTAAATTTTCCTGGTGCACAGTACCATCTGCAAAATAAACCCTGTGAAAAGGAAGACTTAAATATCCTTTTTGCTCTACTGCATCTGCAAGGAACATTATCTGCAGGTTTTTATTTATTACCTGCGAATAACTTAAAGAAGCAGAGTAACTGTTTCTTCCTGCACTTCCATAATTCTCATCTCGTCCTATAACATATCCCATTCGCAATTCTATAGGCAGGATCAATTTTACCTGGTCAATTAGGGCCTGCAGTTTAGCAGTGAACTCACCATTTTTATCTTTTGTTTTTTGAGAGAACGAAATATTTGCTCCGAATGATTGATAATCATATTCAGTAGAAGAAGAAATGCCCAGGCCAATGCTGCTACCCTTGGTTTCATTTTCTCTTGTCCAGCTAAGAGACGGATATATCCGGGTATCAGCATGAGAGGCAGATGAATTTGCTTTAAGATCCACCATATCTGAAGATGCCGATGTGTAATGATCGATGCCTAACTCAGCATCAAATGTATGCTTGCGTTGCTTTGCATCATACCTGGTAAGTTTTACATCAATCACATTAGCAAAATCATTTAACTTCTCCGATCCAATCCCACCGGTTACCGATGCATTGTTTCCATTTTGCGTGTAATAACTGGAGACCAGGTTAATTTCTTCCAATTTTAATTTGCGGCTTTTAAAGCCTGTGCTGTCTGCTGTATTTTGTGCATATGAATGCATCAATGCAAATAAAGCGGCTGCTGTAAAAAGTTTCTTCTTCACTTATGAAATATTATCGTCTGAATTTTATTTTTTTAATAATCATGAGGAGCAATGTTAATTGCATCCGCAACCACCGCCAGTCTTTCCGCCATTTGCACCGGATGCACCTTCCCTGTAAGCTTGAAAACTCAGTTCAGATTTTTCAATCTTCCTGTTGCCCAATACCATCTCGGCATCATTTATTTTGTTCTTCTGGTATTCTTTTACAGAGGTACAGGAAGTCGCAAAAAAACTAATCACAACACCTGCGAAAAAGAGTTTAGCTATTTTATTTTTAATAAAATTTAAAAGCATTTTGTTTTAACTAAGATTAATATTTTTTGAAGTGTATATTTTATTGTAATCATCAATAATAATACATGCAAGGTCTTTCACCTGGTTTACCAAATTCAGTCCTGCTATTACTCCCATGATCGTTACGGGTGTTGCCATCGCATCCGCAATTTCTGCATTCGGGCTTATGATCGTTACGCTTTTTATTCCCTGCACTGGTAACCCTGTTTTAGGATTTATCATGTGAGAATATTTTTTTCCATCAATAATAATAAACTTTTCATAATTGCCCGATGTTGCCAAAGCCATATCTGTAATATTAAGATAAGAAAAGGGCAAGAGTGCATTATCGGGATGAGCAATGCCAATGGTCCAGGGTTTTCCATCAGCCTGTGTTCCCCATGTAGCCAGGTCTCCGGAAGCATTCACGATACCAGATTTCACAGCTTCGTTTTTCAAGAGTGCCTTCGCCATTTCTGCTGCATATCCTTTTCCTATTCCGCCAAAACCAATACGCATGCCTTTCTCTTTCAACATGATGGTTCCTTCATTTTCATCCAATATTATATTTCTGTAATTTATAAGCTTTACCATTTCTGCTGCTGTTGCTTCATCAGGCAATGACCTAAGTGTGCTGTCAAAATTCCAGAGCCGTTTGTCTAAAGAGCCATAACTTATATCAAAAGCGCCATCTGTGAGAGCTGATATTCTTTTAGAACGTTGTATTAGATCAAAAACTTCTTTATCTACTTTTACAGCGGCTATCCCAGCATGTTTGTTTATATTATTTACCTGGCTGTCTTCATTAAATGTGGTAAAAAGTTTTTCAATCCGCTTTATTTCATTGATTGCTGCCTCAATTTTTTCCATCGCCCAGGCTTCATTATCGGCAACAACTGTGATTTCAAAACGATTGCCCATGAGCCTTTCAGCCTTCCTGAATTCTTTTAATATTTGTGTACTGCTACCTGGCATTTTTACATAATGCTTTTACTTCGTCGGCAAACTGCTCGGCATTTTCATCCGGCAATCCATCCCATGTCTTAACAACCTTTCCTTCAGCATTTAATAAAAGTGTGTAGGGAAACTTTCCTGTAGGATTGTATTTTTCTGCCAGGGCATCATTTTGTTTCTGAAGTTTTTTACTCAACTGATTCTTTTTCTTACGGGGAAAATCTGCATTTATCATTACCAGGTTATCTTCTGAAACTTTTTTAAAACTTTTCGTGTCCAGTATTTCCTTGTGCATTCTAATGCATGGTCCGCACCAGTCTGATCCCGAAAAATTAAGCAATATGAGCTCATGCTTATCTGCAGCAATCTTTCGGGCAGAGTCCAATACAGGCTGTGCCGACAATGAAATAAATATGGCAAACAAGGAAAAGAAACTAAGAAAGATTTTTTTCATAAGGATTGCATTTATCACCTAAAAATATACATCAGAAATAACAATTTACGAGCCGGTTCTTTTTTTACGTGATGTTTAACAACTTAATAGTATATGCTGGCCCATATACCAAATGCGTACTGCCATCAGAACTTTATATACTATCGAAAAGCACTCACCTGGTATAAGGGATCCATACATTTTTTTCAGGCAAGTATATAGTTGCCGATGCAACACCCATGAATAATTTATAATCGAATTTAAGATAACCTTTTACAATATAGCCGGGATAATACCAGAGCATTCCCATAGTAGATGCATATTGCAGTTTAGCCAACATCAGGTATTTGCCGGGACTGAATTTCTTATATTCCGGATGGTAAAAATTCATGATACCTGCAATGCCTGTTTTTCCTTTATCAAAAATACCAACAGCTATCAAAATATCTTTATCTCTTACCTCTATCATGTAAGTGTCAAAGATATTATGGCTTTGTTCTTCCATAAGCCAATGCGTTACTGATATTGCTGGATCAAAATCAAGAGCAGATTTATATATGCTGTAAAGGTTTTCTATTTCAGCAGTAATGATTAATGGTTTTATTTGTGTGCTAAACCTGTTGTTATTGCGCAATATCTTGTACATGCTTTTACTAAAAACAACAGATGGAATGAAATACCTAATCCAGCTAACTTCAAAAAACTGGTCTTGCATGAAAACGTTATGTGTGCTATAAATGCCTTGCCCCATCCGGTAAAATCCTATTGAGAGGAAATAGTCAAGATCTTTTCCGGAAAGATTTGAAAGGTAATAGATGATGGGTTCTAGCATAAAAGAACAATGAGTACAAATATATTCATGTATAGTCAATTATACATGCATACCTACCTGTAGTAAAATACTTAAGGTAAATGCGAATGGAAATTTTATCTTTAAAATTCAGAATCATTTTTAAAAGACTCCTAAAGTTGCAACATGAGATTAACTATTCTTATAATTTTAATTTGCTTTTTTTTCTACCCTTGCCTTTCTCAGGAAAGAAATGAATATTTTCTTTCTCAGCCTTCTTTATCACCAGACGGCCAGGTTGTAATTTTTAGTTATGAAGGTGATATATGGAAAGCCTCCGTAAAAGACGGCCAGGCACTAAGACTTACGGCTATGAATGGCCTGGAAAGCAATGCAAAATTTTCGCCCGACGGAAACTGGATAGCTTTTACCGGGCGTCAGTTCGGCAACCCCGATGTATATATAATGTCTTCAAATGGTGGGGACGTAAAGCAACTTACCTACTTCAGTGGTCCGGATGTTGTGAGCTCATGGAGCTGGGACTCAAAGCTGATTTATTTTACCAGTACCAGGCTTGGTAATGGCTCATCTTATAAAGTGAATATTACAGGAGGTACTGCTCTCCCCGTTTTTAACCGATACTATTTTTTAAATGATCATAATCTTTTTGAGTATCCAGGTACTGGTGAACTTTTTTTTAATGATACATGGGAAAGCAGCAACCAGGTGCAACGCAAAGGTTACAAAGGCCCCTACAATCCTGATATACAATCTTACAATCCCGGTACCGGGGCATACAAAAAATACACTGACTGGCAGGGAAAAGATTTTGGCGCCACTATCGACAAAGCAGGCCATATTTATTTTATCAGTGACGAAGCAAATGGCCAATATAATTTATACACTTTTCAAAATGATAAAAAAACAGGCTTAACTAATTTTAATACATCCATCAAAAACGCTAGCGTAAATGCAGCCGGGGGCAAAGTAGTTTTTGAAAAAGATTACCAGCTTTGGTTATACGATGTGCAACAAAGGAAAGTTGAGAAGCTTAGTATTTCGCTCACCAGAAATAATGTACTGCTAAAGGAAAAGGATTTTGATGTGAAAGGAAAAATTACCTTCTTTGATGTTTCGCCAGACGGTAAAAAACTCGCTTTCATTTCAAGGGGAACTTTATTTGTAAGCGACATCGAAGGAAAGTTTGTGCAGGGTATAAATGCAAATAGCAGTGAAAGAGTAAGTGAAGTAAAATGGCTGAACGATAACCGTACATTGCTATACACACAAACATTCAATGGTTTCAATAATTTATTTTCCATATCCGCCGATGGAAAAACAACTGCTAAACAATTGACAAATGATAAGGCAAATAATCGTTCTCTTTCGGTAAACAATAAAAAAAACAAAGCTGCATTTTTGAGTGGCCGTGATGAAGTGAAGCTGGTTGATCTTAAAACATTTGCAGTTACTTCAATTGTAAAGGATGAAATATGGGGTTTTCAAAACAGTGCTCCCAATTTTTCCCCAGATGATGAAAACCTTGTGTTTACTGCTTACCGAAATTTTGAACAGGATATATTCGTACACAACTTTAAATCAGGAAAAACGATTAACCTTACTCAAACCGGCATTTCAGAAACTGACCCGATTTGGTCAGCCGATGGCAGGTATATTTATTTTAATTCTTCCCGGTTAAAACCTTCTTACCCAATGGGCCCGGAAGAACCGCACATGTACCGACTCCCCTTGCAAAAATTCGATTCTACGTTTTACTCAGATAAATATGCCGATCTCTTTTCCACAGATACAACTAAGAAAAAGGAAAAATTAAATATCGTAAGTTCTATCGACGGTTATCGAATCATGGATAGAATAGAGCCTGTTGGTCCAAGGTTTAGTTCCCAGGAATTAATTTCGCTTTTGCAAAAAGATGATAAAACTACCTTGCTGTATTTAACTGACCAGGTAGAAGGTAAAATTGCATTGTATAAAACGGAGCTAAAATCTTTTGAAGAACCAAAGACAGAAAAAATTGTCGGCGCTGAAGGTGGCAGTGCACAGGTAGTTGCCACAGGAGATAAATATTTTTTGCTTACAAAAGGTACCTTACATAAGCTCACTTTGTCGGATAACATAAATAAGATAGATCCCATAAACATCAGTTATATTTTTCGCAGGAACCTTTCTGATGAATTCGCACAAATATTTGGAGAAGGCTGGGCACAAGTGCAGGAAAATTAT